>QNAU01000198.1 GCA_003641545.1 Thermotoga sp. | reverse complement strand
GAAAGCTGGAAGTGGGGATAGGGAAATTGAGAAGGTAGTGGAGGTTGCTAAGAAGTTCGATCTGGGCTATCACATATCCAGAGGTGTTGAAAGGACCATCATAGGAATAATCGGAGATGACAGGTATCTCGCCATCGAGAGTTTCGAGGCACTCGAATGTGTCGAGAAAGTTGTGAGAATACTGAAACCTTACAAGCTCGTCGCGAAGGAGTTCAAAGCGGGGGACACGACGGTGGATGTTGGGGGCATCCCCATAGGAAATGGATACTTCACGATCATAGCTGGACCGTGTTCGATTGAAGGAAGAGAGATGATCCTTGAGACGGCGGATTTTCTCAGTTCGCTTGGTGTCAAGATTTTAAGGGGTGGGGCATTCAAACCCAGAACGTCCCCCTACTCCTTCCAAGGTCTTGGTGTTAAGGGTCTTGAATACATGAGGGAAGCTGCTGACAAATACGGAATGAAGATAGTCTCGGAGGCACTCGGGCAGGATACTCTCGATGTTGTGGAAGAATACGTCGACATGGTGCAGATAGGTGCGAGAAATTCGCAGAATTTCAATTTGCTGAAGGAAGTGGGAGAGAGGAAAAAACCGATCCTCCTCAAAAGAGGATTCATGAACACGGTTGAGGAGTTGTTGCAATCTGCAGAATATATCGCTCTCCAAGGCAACATGAACATCGTTCTCTGTGAGAGAGGGATAAGAACCTTCGAAACATCGACGAGGAACACCTTGGACATATCAGCCGTTCCCGTAATAAAGTCACAATCTCACCTTCCAGTCATAGTCGATCCAAGCCATGCATCCGGAAGGAGAGATCTGATAATACCCCTCTCGAAAGCTGCGATGGCGGTTGGAGCAAATGGAATAATGGTTGAAGTTCATCCAAGACCGGAAAAGGCTCTGTCGGATGGAAAGCAGAGTTTGAACTTTAAAGAATTCGAAGAACTCATGAAAACGGTGAAATCCCTCGCAAAAGTCATGGGTGTGAATCTGGTATGAGAGTCAAGGTGATAGGGATAGGATGCATAGGTGGATCCATGGCGCTCAAACTTTTGGATTTGGGATACGATGTTGAGGTTTACGATGTGAACGGCGAAACTTTGGAGATGGCAAAGGAAAGAGGACTCATCGTATCTCCCGATGGTGCGATGAGTGGGGATTTGAACATAATCGCAGTTCCGATGAACGTGGAGGAGAAAATTTTGAAAGAGATAAAAACGGATTCGTTGGTGATGGACGTATCGAGTGTCATGACTCCCTTCATCGAACTGGCGAATTCCAAAGGATTGAGGTTCATCGGGGGACATCCCATGGCTGGAAATGAAAGGAAGGGGCATGAAGGATGGGATGAGGGGATGTTCGAAGGAAGGAAGTTTTTCCTATGCGAGGGAAAATACACAAATTCGGGGGATAGAAGAATAGTTGAAAAGCTCGTGGAAAGTTTGGGTTCCACACCTGTCTGGATGGGACCATTGGAACATGACAGAATAGTCTCGAAGATCAGTCAATCCATCTTCTTCATATCATTAACCGCAAAAATGGTGGGAAAGGATCACGAGGAATTCGCGGGTCCAGGGTACATTTCGACCACCAGATTGTCGAAGCAGAACGTGGAGATGGTTCTGGATATGGTCAGGTACAACGGAGAAAATATCGCCGAGGATCTCAGAAAAGGTGTGGAATTTCTTGGAGAGATCTTGGAGATCGTTGAATCCAAGAATTATGAGAAACTGAAGGAAAGGATGATGTTCCAACGTGGATGTGAAAATCAGTCCCGCGAAGAAAATCCACGGTGATGTTGAGGTTCCACCGGATAAATCCATAACACACAGGGTTCTGATCTTTTCATCCTTGGCTGAGGGAAGAAGTGTTCTGAGGAACCTTCTCGATTCGGATGACACGCTCAGAACTTTCAACATATTGGAAAAATTGGCGGTGAGATTCGACGGTGATTTTTCAAGGCTCGAAGTTGAACCACCACCGAAATTTTTGGAACCTGAAATTCCTCTATTCTGTGGAAATTCTGGAACAACCGCACGGTTGATGATGGGGTTCTTGGTTCCCTTAGATGGACTTTTCATACTTTACGGTGATGAATCACTCTCGAGAAGGCCAATGGGAAGGGTTACAAAACCTCTGAGAATGATGGGAGCCAAAATATGGGGAAGGGAAAATGGTGAAAGGCTACCTATCGCGATAAAGGGGACAGAACTTTGCGGAATAGACTACAAACAGAATGTTGCAAGTGCGCAGGTCAAGAGTGCAATATTGATCGCTGGCTTGAGGGCAGAAGGAAGAACGACAGTTGAAGAACCTTTCAAGAGCAGAGATCACACTGAAAGATTGCTCAAATACATGGGAGCTGATCTGAAGGAGGATGGAAGAAAAGTTGAAATTTCAAAGTCCGTTCTCGATCCCATCGATATGTATGTTCCTGGAGATATTTCCTCTGCCTCCTTCTTCATAACCCTCGGTGTTCTTCACAAGAATTCAAAGTTGGTCCTGAAGAACGTTGGATTGAATCCGACCAGAACTGGATATTTGGAGATATTGAAAAGGATGGGAGCCAAGATAGACATGGAGATCGTGGAAGCCGAACCTGAACCTTACGGTAGGATAACGGTTGAAACATCGAAACTTCATGGAACGATCATTTCTGGAAGTGATATACCGAAAGCGATCGATGAACTCCCTCTACTTGGGATCATTGGTGCACTCGCTGAAGGTGAAACGATTGTGAAAGATGCTAAGGAATTGAGAGTCAAGGAAAGTGACAGGATAAAGAGCACCGTTGAGAATCTGAGAAAACTCGGGGTGGACATAGTGGAGAGGTCAGATGGATTTGTGGTGAAGGGAACGGGAAAGATCGTAGGGGGAGAAGGAAAAAGTTACGGTGATCACAGGATAGCCATGCTACTTGCCATAGCGGGTAAATTGAGTATGGAGGGTGTGAGGATAAAGGATGCCGAATGCGTGAAGATCTCATTCCCGAATTTCTTCGAGATTCTCGAAGGAATTTCCATGGGGTGATAAAGTGGGTATATCCGAAGAATTCATGAGAATGGTTAAAAAAGAAATAGAGGATATGATCGTGAGGGAAGGACTCGACCAGGCCACCACACTGAATCTGGATGATCCGGAATTTTCCAACCTGATACGTATCCTGAACAGGGAGATCACATCCTTTGTAAGAAGAAAAACGGAACCCGTGAAAGTTGCATTCCTTGGTCCTGAAGGAAGTTTCAGTCATGAAGCGAGTT
>QNAU01000197.1 GCA_003641545.1 Thermotoga sp. | reverse complement strand
GATGAGATATTCAAGATAGAACTCGCCCTGAACGAAGCGATAGCGAATATAATTGAACACACATACAAGTACGATGATTCGAAATACATCACCATGACCGTCAGGCTCACGGACAACGATCTCCACATAATGTTGAGGGATTTTGGGCCGAAGGTTGATCCTTCGAAGGTGAGATCGAGACCTCTCGATGAAATAAAGGAAGGGGGGCTTGGGGTTTACATCATACAGAGCACCATGGACGAATTCAGATTCGATGAAACAGTTAAGAATGGCAATCTTCTTCATCTCAAGAAAAAACTGAATCTTCATGTGTCATGAAGAATGGCTATCTTCTTGTCGATATTTTGATCTCCATGTTCATCGGAATGACCGCGTTAATGGTGATAACGGAACTTTTGATCTCTTTGGCTCTTTTCACCAAGATCATCAGCGATGAAGTGAGGGATTTCACAGATTCAACGTTCGCGGTGGATTTCATCCAGCTCGAGATGAGAAAAAGATACATGTGTTGCTGGAGAACTGAGAAGGTTGGTTTTTACAGTTATTTTGGATACGTTGGGATGGTGGACGGAAGGGAAAAGTTGATAGTTTACAGGAGTGAATCCCACGATGGAGGAGAATCTATCCTGATGAGATGTTCCTCTTCCAATCCCGAGGATAAACTTTCATCTGCGATGTGCAACAATCTGATATACAGGGGAAAGGAAAGAGTGGAAATCTTTGTTGAAGATCGGAAGTTGAAGGTGATCGTGGGTGGAAATTCCAGGGTCATAAATCTCGGGGGTATCGGGTATGGATTATGAACTGGAGAAAATTTTGAACAAGATATCGTATGAAAGAAAAAAGTTCCTTGAGGATCTGGTGGACTCGGCGAGCGGGGAACTGGCAGTTCAAGCGCTTCGTGAGATGAGAAGGAATGGTATAAAGCTTTCGAAAATACCTGAAAATCTGCTGTTGAGAGGACAAACCAACGCGGTGATCGAAGCATTGAAAATGGTTGCTTTCTCCGGATTGTCTCTGCGGAGGGAACTGTTCGAAAGGCTATCCGATAGATCGGACAAAATAAAAGCGGAAATCATCCTTCTTTCAAAGGATCTATGCCCATGGCTGAATGTGGAAGAGCTGAGATCGTATCTTCACGATTATTCTTCTCCTCTCCTTAGATCAGCCGCACTGTTCAGGTTGAAGGATGAGATGGGTGAGGATGAAATCATCGGATTTCTCGACGATCCCAATCTAAGTGTCGTTGAAACTGCTTCCATCATTCTCTCGGAAAGATTCGAAAAAGCCGAGGATTTCGAAAGGATTCTGAAGATCCCCTTGAGGAAATCGGTGACTGAAAGGATCGTCAGGAGATTCCTCAAAAAGGGTGGGAGGATAGAAGATCTCCTGAGGGGAAACTATCCTAAGAACGTTAGAAAGGTTGGAATCAAGTTTCTCAGAAACTGGAACTGCGATCTTCTTTTCAACGAGTTCATGAAATCGGAATATGAAGAAGATGAGAAGGCATCGCTGATCGATTTGATTGGTCTAAAAGGTTGTAGCTTGAGTGATAAGATGATGGGGAATCTGATCCACATTTTGAACGAAGGAAAGAACGGTTTGAAACCAGCTGTGATCAGGTTTTTCAGAAGAACAGAGTTGAGGAACAAGATCCTCGACGATATCTTGGTGAAATTGATGGAGACCACCGAAGATACGAGAACGCTTTCGGAAATTGTGAGATATTTCTCGAAATGGAAGATCGATGTTCCGAGCGGGGTGATAAAAAAGATACCTGAACTTTTGAACCATCCAAACAAGAGGGTAAGAAAAGCGGTGTTGTTTCTCATAAGGAGGGTGAAGTTGAGGGATTTCTGTGAGGATGTTGTAAAACTGTTGAGAAATAGAATGGAACCGCTGGATGTTCGGAAAAATGCCTTGAAATCTTTACGGATCGATGAAGATATCTTCTTGAGAATCAGCAGGGAGATTCTCACTTCCCATTCCTATCCTCTCGACCTGAAAAAACTCGCGGTGAAGATCACCATGAAAGATTTTCCAGAACATTTGGCGGAGATGGTGATATGAAATGATGCTGAATGAGGATCCAGAACTTCTGAAAAATGTGGATACCTTCATTTTGGACATGGATGGAACTTTCTACATCGGGAACAACCTTCTACCTGGAGCGATTGAATTCGTTGAAATTGTTCGGGAAAGTGGTAAAGATTTCATCTTCCTAACCAACAACTCGTCCGCCAATTCTGAACAATATGCGGATAAGATCAGAAGGATGGGAATATCCGGTGAGATAAAGGTGTTCACATCAGGTGAGGCAACAGCGATATACATCAGAAGAAAAATGAAAGTTGAGAGGCTCTTCGTTCTTGGGACACCATGTTTGAAGGATCTTTTCAAAAGCTACGGATTCGAGGTTGTCAATCCGGGGAGATTCGGTGAGTGTGTTGCAGATCCAGATGCGATCATCCTCGGTTTCGATAAGACCCTGACGTATGAATCGATCAACGCATTCTGCAGATTCGTCATGATGGGGAAACCATACGTAGCGACTCATCCGGATCCAAACTGTCCAGACGAGGATTTTCCGATACCCGATGCAGGTGCGATGATAGAATTCGTCAGAACCGCCACAGGAAGGGGTCCGGATGTCATCATTGGAAAACCGAACCCGTTCATACTCGATTCCATGATCGAGAAGTTTCATCTCACAAGGGAAAGAATGGCTTTCATCGGTGACAGGCTCATGACGGATATGAAACTCGCGAACAACTCCGGTATAATTTCGATACTTCTTCTGAGCGGTGAAACGAAGATGGAGGACATCGGAAAAACGGATGTGAAGGTTGATTACATCTTTGAAAATCTGCTCGAGTTGGTCGATGTGCTGAGGAAATTCGAGGAGGTAAAAGAATGAGGGTTCTTGGACTGATACTCGCGGGAGCGAGAGGAAAGAATCTCGGTCCTCTGACGAGGATGAGAGCGAGTGCAGCTCTTCCAGTTTGTGGGAAATACAGGGCTATAGATTTCACCCTGAGCAACATGGTCAACTCAGGTATATCGAAGGTTGGAATATTGACCCAATTCAGTCCAAGAAGCCTGATGGATCATCTCGGCTCAGGTAAGGAATGGAACCTCGACAGGAAAACGGGTGGTTTGTTCATCTTACAACCATTCGCCACGGAAACGAGCATGTTCTGGTACAAGGGAACGGCGGATTCGATATTCCAAAACATGACGTTGTTGAGAAGGGGAGAAGAAAACTACGTTTTGATAGGATC
>QNAU01000196.1 GCA_003641545.1 Thermotoga sp. | reverse complement strand
GTCTACGCGATAAACCCGTTCGCAATTTCCATGATATTTTCTGCGATCATCGGTGGCGTTGTGATGACGAAGATCGGAGGAAGAGAAACCATGCTGTTTGGTTCGATACTTCTTTCGGTTTTCTCCATCATTTTCACCCTCATTCACACGACGCCCGTTTCTTTCTACATCACCTCCATCCTGCTCGGTTTTGGTCTGGGAATCTCCATGACCCCGATGAATCACATCGTCATGGAGGAGGGAGGAAGGGAGAACCAGGGAAGATCCGCTGGTATCGTCAGCATCATGAGAAGTATGGGAGGAATAATCGGTCCAACTCTGGCAGGTTTCCTCATCTCGAGGATCGATTTTTCCTCATTTTTCGTAATGGATGAACTCCTTAGAACCTACAGAAGGATCTTCTCCATGGTTTCCGCATCGGCTATCCTAATGGTGATTTTGAGCGTTTTGGGATTACTTTCAACGAAAAAACCGATGGAAGGGAGGGTGTGTGAATGAAGAGAAAATTTTTATTGTGTTTCACCCTGATCTTTCTCGTTGTGCTCGTGTTCTCGAACGATTCAAAGATTTTCAAGGCGCTACTCGAATCTTCCGAAAAACTCAGGACGATATCCTGTTTCATTCACATGAGGGATATTGAAAGGAAATCCGATGTGGCTTTCAAGTTCTCATACGAGAGGGAAGGAGGAAAGATGAGGATAGATTACACTTATCCAAAGGGGATGAAGGGGAGCACGGTAGCCGTGGATGGTGAATACTTTTACATGCGGTTTGCGACATTCAAGAAGACCGTGAAGAAGAAGTTGGAGAAAGGAAAACGGAATCCTCCTGGATCGGAGATGGGTTCGTTCTTCCTTTACACAACCGGTGATATCGATGGATTGTCCTCATACAGTGTGAAATTCATCGAAGATGAGAAGCTGAAAATGAAATGGGATGGTGTGAAATTCGAACCGCTCACCCATCACTTCATCCTTGAAAAGGGAAAAAGGAAGGAGGAAATCTGGGTGGATGTGAAATCTTTGATTCCTGTTAAAATAAAGATATACCTGAACGGAAAACCGAAACTCGAGATCGAGGTCTTCAACGTGGTTCTGAACGAGGATATACCCGATGAGTTCTTCAGGTTGGACTGATTGGGGGTTATTTTGTTTTGGCGCAGGTCAAGAAGGAAGATAAGAAAAAAAGGATTCTGAACACCGCGATGAGGCTGTTCGCGGAAAAGGGTTTCAGAAATGTCTCGTTGGATGAGATAGCGCGTGAAGCCAAG
Source organism: Thermotoga sp. (assembly GCA_003641545.1). GTDB lineage: Bacteria > Thermotogota > Thermotogae > B21-G9 > B21-G9 > B21-G9. The sequence goes on along the minus strand of QNAU01000196.1, from coordinate 2,024 downwards.
GTTGGGAAAGGAACGATCTACGTCTATTTTGATTCCAAAATGAGGATACTGGAGGAATCGGCGAAGAGTGTTTTTAACGGCTTCACGGAAAGTTTTCGTTTGGTTTTTGAAAGATCCGAGAGTATAGACGAATTCATAGATAACTTGGTGAACAGTGTGGTTGAGAACATAAGCGTAAAGAGTAAGATAATGATGCTGTTTCACAAGGAAAGCTCCTACGATCGTGAAAAGTACATCCAAACCATATCGGATTACAAGGAAACCCTCAAAAGGGTTTATGAAAGGTTCTTGAAGGGTTCCGATGTATCCTTCGAGGAGTTTCACAGCGTTTTGACGGGGATCTTCATGGCGATATACATGATGGCGGAGAATCTGGGAGAGGATGAAATGAAGAAGATGCTGAAGAGAGTTTTGATCTGTATCCTCAAGAGGGAGAAAGGATGAAGGATCTCGTACTGACCATCGATTGTGGAACACAGAGTTTGAGAACTGCTCTCTTCGACCCAAGGGGCAGGATGTTGAAGTTCGAAAGAATTGAGTATCCACCCTACATGAGTCCAAAACCCGGTTGGGCTGAGCAGGATCCCGATCTCTACTGGAGATCCATCGTAGAAGCGGTGAGAAGGATGGTTGAAACCGAATCCAAGGATAGGATCGCTGGAATAACCATTACAACGCAGAGAGCAACCACGGTTGTTGTCGATAAGGATGGCAAGCCTTTGAGGCCTGCCATCCTTTGGTTGGATCAGAGGAAGGCGAGATTCGACGTCTCGCTCGGGTTCATGAGAAGTGTATTGTATTCCCTGGTTGGGATGCTGGAAGCGGTCAAGATGGTCCAGATGGAGGGAAAAATGAACTGGATAAGACAGAATGAACCTGAGATATGGAAGAGAACAGGAAAAATTCTTCTACTATCGGGATATCTCAACTTCAAGTTGACGGGGGAATTCAACGATTCTGTCGCTTCACAAATAGGATACATTCCCTTCGATTACAGAAGGAGAAGATGGGCGGATCCCAAGGACATAAAATCGATCATCTTTCCCGTGGATAGAGATAAGCTTCCCAACCTCGTGGAGCCACCGAATCCGTTGGGGGAATTGTCCAAGAAAAGTGCGGATGAACTTGGACTTGAGCCTGGAATACCCGTAATAGCATCGGGATCGGATAAGGGTTGTGAAACTCTCGGTCTCGGTGTGCTGGACGAGGAGAGCGCCAGTCTGAGTTTTGGAACCACGGCGACGGTTCAGGTGACGACGAAAAAATACTTCGAACCGTTGAAATTCATACCACCATATCCAGCTGTAATTCCGGGTTATTACAATCCAGAAGTGGAGATATTCAGAGGTTTCTGGTTGGTGAGATGGTTCAAGGAGGAATTCGCGGGGCACGATGTTGACAGGGCGAATGAACTTGGGATACAGGTTGAAGAATTGCTGAACAACCACCTGGATGAGGTACCGCCGGGATCTCTCGGGTTGATCGTCCAGCCTTACTGGACACCGGGATTGAAGATGCCGGAAGCACGGGGAGCGATGATAGGATTTGGAAGTTTTCACGGGAAGTATCACGTGTACAGAGCGATAATAGAGGGTATAAATTATGCTCTCCTGGAGGGATTGAGGAGAATAGAGAAAAGGGGTAGGATGAAGATAAAGCGCGTCATGGTGGCTGGAGGAGGTTCTAAGAGTAGAGAAATATGCGGAATAACCGCGAATATATTCGGCTTGCCAGTTCACAGACCAAGGAATCCCGAGGTTGCGAGTCTCGGTGCAGCGGTAGTTGCATCCGTTGGGTTGGGGTTCCATCGTGGATTTCGTGAAGCGGTCGAAGATATGGTGAGATATGAAGAGGTGGTGGAACCAGAAGAAAAGGTCCACAGAGAGTATCGCGAGATCTTCGAGAAGGTTTACACCAAGATATATCCCAAACTCCGTGGACTCTATTCAAAACTCAAGAGAATTGTGAAAGATTGATCATCTCTTCTCTATGTTCAGCATGTTGAAGATCTCCATCAATATGCC
>QNAU01000195.1 GCA_003641545.1 Thermotoga sp. | reverse complement strand
TCCATCGCAGTTGCTATTCCACCTGTGTGGAAAGTTCTCATGGTCAGTTGTGTTCCAGGCTCACCTATCGACTGGGCAGCTATTATTCCAACCGCTTCACCGATGTTCACGATCTTATGGTTCGATAGATCCATCCCATAACATTTTGCACATACACCGTGTTCCGCCTCACACGTTAGAACGGATCTTATGAAGATGGAAGGTCTGACTTTGACCTCCTCTATCGAGTGTTCCCTCAACAACTTCGCCGTTTTGGGATCTATCTTCTCCTCGTATGCTAGAAGTTTCTTCTTACCTTCCCTGCTCACAACCTTTTCCAGAGCCAAGGTTCCAACGACCGGATATTCCACGACTCTGATTCTACCGACACCGGCTTCCTTGAGCTTTCTGAATACTTCCCAATCTATCTCCCTTCCAACCGAATATACAGTTCCATCCTCCAGCTCTATCTCCTCATTCAGTTCGGTGTAGATCTTGGGTGGTTCGTTCAACTTCGATATGTCTATCACATTTTCCCTGTAAACTTTGACCACTTTTGAGTAATTCGCAAGATATTTTGCATCATCGGCGGTTATCATCGTGTCCCTCGTGTAAAATCTTCCGGGGTTGTTAGGATCCTCGAGGATCTCCTTCGTCTCCGGATCGAGCACGGGTCTTGCCAAAACTCTTCCAAATATGTTCTTCTCCAGTGGTTCTATGATTATATCTTCATCCCTCAGCGTTCTCGCCTCTATACCTTCTTTTGTTCCACAATCCGTCACGGTTATGGTGACGGACTGTGCAACATCGACGAGCCTCCTCGTGAGATATCCTGCGTTGGATGTTCTCAATGCTGTATCGGCGGAACCTTTCCTCGCACCGTGCGTTGAGATGAAGAATTCTATCACGTCGAGACCCTCTCTGAAATTGGATAGGATTGGGAATTCTATCGTTTTTCCGGATGGATCCGCCATGAGTCCCCTCATACCCGCAAGCTGTTTCACCTGGTCTATGTTCCCTCTCGCTCCGGAATTGACCATCATGAAGACCGGATTGAATGGATCCTTGCTCAATTCCTTGTATGTAACGTCCTGAATCTCCTTCGTCGTTCTCTCCCATATCCTTATTATTTCCTTGTACCTTTGTTCCGATGAGAGGAAACCTTTCGCGTATTTTTCTTCAACTTCCGCAACCATACCTTTCGCTTTCTCTATTATCTCCCACTTCTTCGGCGAGATCTTCACATCCTTTATGGATATGGTCAGACCGGACACGGTTGCGTAATGGAATCCGAGATCCTTTATGTCATCCAGAAGATCGGCTGTCCTGTCTATACCGTATTTCTTGAAAGATTCGAAAACGAGATCCTTTATCTCCTTCTTTCCAAAGGTCTTTCCATAATCCCTCAGCTCCGGGGGCAATATCTCGTTGAATATCATCCTACCGAGTGTCGTTCTCGTTATCTTTCCGTCTATCATCACCTTTATTGGGGTGTGAAGACCTATGTATCCGAACTCCTTGGCGAGCAATGCTTCTTCGAAGGAGGAGAAGATTATCCTTGATTCCTCGCTCTTCGGATCCTCCGCGGTCAGATAATACACACCGACTATTATGTCCTTGCCTGGCATGGAGATCGGTTGACCGTGCGCTGGAGATATTATGTTGTACCTTGAGAGCATGAGGAAATGCGCTTCAGCCTGTGCAGCAGCCGATAGAGGAACATGCACAGCCATCTGATCACCGTCGAAATCGGCGTTGAATGGTGGACACACGAGTGGATGTAATCTTATCGCGTTACCTTCGACCAACTTTGGCTCGAAAGCTTGTATGCTTATTCTGTGTAGTGTTGGTGCTCTGTTCAACAGAACCGGATGACCCTTTATAACCTCCTCCAGTATCTCCCACGCTTCAGGAAGTTCCTTCTCTATTATCATCCTCTTCAATTTCCTGGCAGATTTGCTCGAATCTTCATCGAGTAGTTTGGCGAGGACGAATGGTTTGAAGAGTTCCAGAGCCATCTTCTTCGGGATACCACATTCATGGATCCTCAATTCAGGCCCAACGACTATGACCGCTCTACCTGAGTAATCCACCCTCTTACCGAGCAGGTTCCTCCTGAACCTACCCTTCTTCCCCTTGACCAGATCCGTCAGGGATTTAAGAGGTCTTCCGCCCCTGTCGGTCACGGGTTTAGCCATCCTTCCGTTGTATATCAAGGAATCGACGGCTTCCTGGAGCATCCTCTTCTCGTTTCTTATGATTATCTCGGGTGCTCCGAGCTCCATCAATTTCTTCAACCTGTTGTTCCTGTTTATCACCCTTCTGTAAAGATCGTTCAGGTCGGTCGTTGCAAATCTACCACCATCTATCTGTATCATGGGTCTCAGATCGGGAGGAATCACCGGAATGACTTCCAAGACCATCCACTCCGGTTTGTTTCCCGATTTTATGAAATCTTTCACCATCTTCAGTCGTCTCTGTATCTTCAAAGCCTTCGTGCTGGATTTTTGAACTTGCTTGAGTTCGGCTTCGAGTTCCGTCTTGAGCTTCTCAAGGTCGAGGTTCTGAAGGAGTTTCTTTATGGCTATGGCACCTGACTCTGCCTCTATCTTTCCGGGATACAAGGTTCTGTAGGCATCGTATTCATTGTCTATTATGATATCCCCAACCTTCTTTCCTATTTCTTCCGCGACATCGTCATCTATCCTCGTTATCATGACGATGGGTCTGTCATTCTCAACCTCTACCTCCACTTCGAACCCACCGGAATAGTGGGAATCGAAGATCGTGAATTCCGTCGAGGAGAGTATTTCATCCTCATACAGAAACCTATCCGCCAAGCTGTCTCCTTTCTTGACCACATCCCCATCTTTCACGTATACGATCGAACCTTCCATTATCGGGTATCTTCTCTCCTCGATTACCCTTTCAACGTACAACGTTCCCATGTTTCTGGCTTCATACTTTCCATCCTCAGTTTCCATGACCGATAGATCCTTCCCGAATTTCAATTTACCCGATATTCTTACTATCACCGGTGGAAGCGCTGTTTCGCTTGTGAGTTGATCTCCCTTCTTGACCTTCTGTCCGTCCTTCACCATGACCTTCGCTCCATACGGTATAGTGAAAACAACGGGCTGATCTTTGCTCGTGACGATCGGTTCCAATCTTATCGAATTCGACAGTTCATCCAATCTAACCGTCCCATCGAATGGCGCATATATTGGAGGTATCTCCTTCTCCTCCACGATTTCAGTATCCTTCTCCACCTCTTCTCCATCCCTGAACTTTATGACCATCCCGGGATATATCCTGTATTCC
>QNAU01000194.1 GCA_003641545.1 Thermotoga sp. | reverse complement strand
TTTCCTCATCGTATTCAAGACGGTAAGATCTTCTCGATGTCAGAGCATCATAAACGTCCGCTATGGCTATTATACGGGCTTCCTCTGGTATATCGTTTCCTTTCAAACCATCCGGATAACCGCTTCCATCCCACGCTTCGTGATGGTATCTTATCCACGGAACGATCTTGGACAGATAGGAGAAAGGTTTTATTATCTCCGCCCCTTTAACGGGGTGTTTCTTTATCTGATCGTATTCCTCCTTCGTCAGTATTCTCGGTTTGTTCAGTATCGCATCCGGTATGCCTATCTTACCTATGTCATGCAGAAGAGCGGCTAACCTCAGCATTTCAAGGTGATTTCCCTTGTATCCAAGTTTTTTACCGAGTAGTTCCGCATACTTTGCGGTCCTTTCGCTGTGTCCTCTCGTGTACTTGTCCTTTTCTTCGAGAGCCTTTACCATGGCTATCAAACTCTCCAGCTTCGCCTCTATGTATTTCGACCTGTAAAAGTGCATCAGTCTAATCAGAGCGAATATACCTCCCACTATGGGTAGAGAATAATAACCCATGTAGTTGAACATGAAAACACCGAGTGCGGAGGTCAAACCAGCCGGTATCGCCCCAAGGAATATGACCGGTATCATGTTGCTCATGAATTTTCTGAGTTTCGATACATCGAGAGTCACGAAAAGTCCGAACATGGTCATGCTGTTCAAACCAACGTAAAACAGAGCAACGATGATCACTTTGAGTATGAAGTAGGGAGAATGGTTATCTATTGGTATGTTCATGGCAAGTAAAGATGAGAGCGATGCTGCTATGCTTATCTGAGATGCGTTGAATACTTCCTTTAGCGCTTCGTATCTTCCTCCACTCGGTAGGATGGAGGATATAAATCCAACGAGGAATGCAGCCGCCGGTTTGCTATTCAGGGCGACTATCAAGTTCACAATCATTCCACCGGTGAGCTTTATCTTGTTCTCACCGAGCTTCTCGAGGATGAATGAGAAAAGATCCAGAATCCATGCCAAGCCTATGAGCAGGATTAACTGCCAGATAGAAACGTCGAAACCGTAATATCTCGAAGTGTGAGTGAATATCATGAGAGAAATTCCGAAGAGAGAAAAGATGTAGACGATGACTCTTAGATTCAATTTTTCCTCATTCGTCTTTGAAATATTCAAAACCTCCTTTTTCTTCGTCGATCGTCTCGTTTATTTTACCCCATGGGCTGGAATAAAAACAAAAATTGAGAGATTTCAAAATAAAATCCCCCATCCTTCAATGGATGGGGGATTTTCATCGATTTCTGAACCCTAATATAAGTGGAGAATGATCAAGCCCACTTGATGTTTCCAACCGCAGAGATTATGAGCGAAATTATTCCACTCAGCGCTATCACGAGTTTCCAGAACTTCATCACGCTCCACCCCCCGAGAAAGATTTATCGAGAATCGACTGGCTCTTTTTAATATTATCGGAATATTATCGAGAAACTTTAGGATTTTTTACACATTGATTTCATCGCTTGTATTCCTACGGATGGAAATTTTGTTTTTTCACGTGTTTCGAAGTCGGGTTAAGATTTCCAAGAAGAGGTTCGATTTGTGGTATAATAAGGTGGCTATTAAATCGTGTTAATATTTTCACAAATCGATTCATGGAGGTGTTTGTGGTGCCGAAGATAAGGATAGACAAGGATACCTGCATTGGGTGTGGGGTGTGCGAGAATCTCTGTCCAGATGTTTTCAAATTGGGTGACGATGGTAAAGCTGAAGCTCTCGTTGCAGAATCTGACCTTCCATGCGTTCAAGATGCGGCGGATTCCTGCCCGACTGGCTCCATAATACTTGAGGAATAATCATTTGAATACCGTGCGATGAACAAGATAGGGGGGATTATCCCCCCTTGTAATTTTTGGGAGGGGAAAGTATGAGAATAAATGAGGATGAAGTCGTCATGATCTCTGTCGCCGGAAAAATATCCCATCCAACCATGAGAACACACTATCGCGTCGATGGAAGGGGAACTCCGCACATATTTCCTGGAGTTGGTGGAATAGTTTACAACTTCACACTCGGTGATCCAGCTTTCAAACCCGTGGGGGACCATGTCGAACCTGACGTATCGATCGGGAACGAGAACAGGGAGAAGGGACTTGCCCTGATGACCTACTCTTGCGTAGGAAATGAAGCGGTCGTGGTCAGTGGGGATGCGAAGGGAAGGAAGGGATACGTCATAGGGAAACATGGGGGCATAGATCATGTCATAGTTCATTTCGATGAACTGGATGGCTTGAAGATAGGAGATGAAATATTGATAAAAGCCTGCGGACAGGGATTGAAATTGCTCGATCATCCCGATGTGAAGGTTTACAACGTGGATCCAAATCTTCTGAAAAAAATACCAATTGAGGAGAAAGGTGGAAAGATATTCTTTCCCGTCACCGTCAGAATTCCCGCCGAATTGATGGGTTCGGGAGTCGGAGCAAACAATCCAGCGGGTGGAGATTACGACATAATAACCAACGACAGCAAGATGATCGAGAAACTGGGAATAGACAAGGTAAGGATAGGAGATTTCGTTGCGATAGAGAACCACGACAACAGTTACGGTTTGGGTGGATACAGGAAGGGAGCGATATCCATAGGTGTTGTGGTTCACTCGAATTGTGTTTTAACGGGGCACGGTCCCGGAGTTGTGGTGATAATGACATCTCCTGATGGAAAGATAGAACCCATTTTGGATGAAAAAGCCAATTTGAAGAACTACATTGGACGATCATGAGTTACATACTCGTATCCATGGAAATTGAACCAAGAGAATTCGATCTTGAAAGATTCGAAACTTTACTCGTCCTCATGAATTTCAACAGATACTCCGTGCAATGCGAGGAGGAGGAGATCCTCCTCGATTTTTACTTTTCCGACGAGAATGAGATGGAGCGGATTCTATCCACCTTGAAAGATGAGTTGAAATTGGAAACCGGGAAGTTGAATGTTTCCAGGATAGATGAAAGAGACTGGATGAAGAAGATCAAAGATTACTATCGAGATTTCGAGATCCTTCCGGGAATATGGATAGAATACATCGAAGAACCATCCAAAAAAAGACGGTACAAAAATTCCATACTGTTGATACCGGGCAGTGCATTTGGAACCGGCACACACCCAACAACGAAGATATCCGCAAGGTTGATTTACGAGTATCATTTCGATGGTATGGATTTTCTCGATCTCGGTTGTGGCACGGGAATCCTCTCGATAATAGCTCACAGACTCGGTGCGAAAAGTATAACAGCTGTCGATGTGGATGAACTCGCGGTTGAAAAAGCCAAGGAAACATTTGAAATCAACG
>QNAU01000193.1 GCA_003641545.1 Thermotoga sp. | reverse complement strand
GCTCCCCTTGGGGTTACGGGTATGCAATTTTTATCGCACAACTTCACTATCTTCGATATCTCCTCCGCTTTCTCTGGTTTCACCACAACATCCGGCATGTGAAAATAATACTCCTCCCCGGACTCATCCCTTGAGTAACTTTCAAGGGCTTCCCTGTCCTCGTAAATGACAGCCCTTTCACCAACTATTCTTCTCAGATCTTTGACGAAAGCGGTGTTAACCTTTCCATACTCAACCAACTTCATCATTCCCTTCCACCATGTTCTTTATCTTCCTGATCATCAAAGGGAGTATCTCGAGCGCATCACCAATTATGCCGAAATCGGAGATTCTGAATATGTTTGCATCCGGATCCTTGTTGATCGACACGATCAATTCCGATGAACTCATCCCCGCTATGTGTTGAACCGCTCCAGATATTCCGAAAGCTATGTAGAGTCTTGGACTGACCGTCTTCCCAGACAGCCCAATCTGATGGGAATAAGGTATCCATCCCATATCAACTGCGGATCTCGAAGCTCCCACCGCTCCGTTCAACAATCTCGCGAGTTCGAAGAGCAATTCAAAATTTTTTCCATCCTTCATTCCTTTTCCACCCGCGATGATGACATCTGCCTCTTGAATTGGAGATTCGGATGTTTCATCTGGGATGAAGTCGAGCCATTTGTATTTTGACTCCAACGATTCTATCTCGATCTTCACCTCGATTATCTCACCTCTTCTGTTCACCTCCCTCCGAAGTGGTCTTCTGGATCTGGGTCTCACCGTCGCCATCTGTGGCCTGTGATCGGGAGTTATTATCGTTGCCATGACGTTTCCACCTATAGCTGGTCTGGTTTGAAGAAGTAATCTTCTCTCAGGATCAACATCCAGATCCGTGCAGTCCGCGGTGAGCCCAGTTCCGAGGAGGGAAGCAAGGTATGGCATGAGTGTTCTCCCGGTGGTGGTTGCAGATGCGATTATTATCTCCGGTTTCTCATCCTCAACAAGTTTCTTGAGTATTCTGGCTTGAAGATCCGGAATGAAGACGGATAATTTCTCGTGATCGATCAGATATACTCTGTCTGCTCCCCTTTCCACGAGTTCCCTCAGCTCATCCCTTGACACTTTGCTACCGAGAACGACGGAAGATAGGGTTGTATTCAGTTTGTCAGCTAATTTTCTTCCCCATGCTAAAAGTTCGAACGATACGCCAACGAGTTTCCCTCTTCTGATCTCCGCTATCGTCCAGATACCTTCATGATCATATCGATTCACCTTTTTCACCCCTTGACTTCTATCACACCGTACATTATCAACCTCTTACCACCTATGATCTCATCGACCTTTATCCTTTCGAACAATCCATCACCCACACGTGATTTCAAAACGATCCTCTTTCTCGCCACCCTCAGCATTTCCTCAACATCTTCTTCATCCACGGTATCGTAAACGGCGAACGGTCTGAGGGGATTCATAGAGTCGGATTCGTATATGGGGTTCTCAAACATCGGGTCGCAATAGACTATATCGAAAGATTTATCCTTCGATTTTCTTATAAAACTCTTGAAATCCTCGTTCAGTATCTCGATTTTCTTTAAGGCTTTTGTGATCCACTTTTCCTTGGGTTTGTAAAATTTGAACCCGTATTTCACGATGGTGTATATGTGTTTCGAAGCTTCAAGTCCAACAACCTTCCCATCCTTCAAAAAATTTGCCATGAGTATCGCCTCACTTCCAAGGCCAAAGGTTGCATCCAATATGAGTTCATTTCCTTCGAGTTTCAGAGCCTCGATGAGATGATCTCCCATACCTTTCTTTATGTTTATGTACCTGACCTTCGCCATGGATGGATGAAAAAAAAGAACCTCATTTCCAAATCTTAGAACGACTCTTTCTTTCTCCACAACGTAGTAAAAATCTATCTCATCCTTGATATCCGATAACCTTCTCCTGCTCACATATCTACAGTTCAGTTCATCTGCTATTCTCCTCGCCAACACTACTTGTTCCCTCTTCGGTTTGTGTGAGGTTGTGACCACGAACCTTTTCATATCTTTCATACTCTTTTTCCATCACCTCGAGTTCCCTTTTCTTAACCTCGTATTCCTCGAGTAACTCCGAATAAATTTTATATTTTTCATCGTAGACCCTCTTCATCTTCACGTAATTCGTTATCGATTTTACCATCACTAAGGATATCCATACCGCGAGGATAAAGAACAAAAATATTGGAAAAATATTCCTCTCATCTTTCCTTTTCTTGAGCCTTTTTCTTCTTCTCACCCTTTTCACACTCCTTCTACGTTTATGCAGTTAATCTTTCTTCGATTCTCCACCCTCTTCCAGAAGTTTGAACAGCTCAATTAGAACGTCAAGATCGAGTTCCTCGATTCTTCTTTCGAGAACCCATGAAAGAGGTGTTTCCTGTATTCTCTCCAGATATCCCCTATGTCCTTTCATCGTGAGGGAATTTTTGATCTTTTTCCTTCTCATGGAAAAGAGCAGTCGTGAAAATCTGAGAAATTCATCCACATTTTTCAGTTCTTTTCTAACCCGCGGTGTTAGTTTCAAAACGGTGGATTCCACATTGGGGTTTGGTATGAAATGGCTTCTTGATACATCGAACAGTTTTTCCACCTTGCAGAAAAGGTTAACCAAAACGGATAGGGAACTGAAATTTCTCGATCTTCCCTCGCACATTATCCGTCCCGCCAACTCTTTCTGAACCATCAGCACGATGAATTTGAAACCTGGGGAATCGAGAAGCAATTTTTCAAGTAGAGGAGATGTTATGTGATAGGGTATGTTACCCATGTAGATTGTGTTCTCCCCAAAAGTGGATAGATCGTATTTCAAGAAATCTTCAAATATCAGTTTAAGGTTTCCGTAATTTCCAAGCCTATCCTCGAGAAGTTTCCTCAAACTTTCATCTATTTCGAACGCGACAACATTTGCTCCCCTTTTCAAAATTTCCTCAGTCAGTGTCCCAGCTCCAGCTCCTATCTCCACAACGAAATCTTCCGAAGACAAATCCACAGCATCGACGATTCTCTCGGCTATCCGTTCATCGGATAGAAAGTTCTGTCCAAGGGATCTTTTGAGCTTTATTCCGTATCTTTTCAGAAGAATCGACGTTTTCATCGTTCATCATCAATAAACGTATATATCCATGTAAGTGCCTTTTCTGTCTATCAAAACCGCCTCACTGTGTTCTCCCCATACTCTCTTCAACGTCCAGAATTGATCGCTTGCCCTCGTCGTCCTCGTCCTTGGACCTGAGTGTATCGATACCTTTTCACGCGGACTCAGTATAAGGTTCAGAAATTCGAAGTAATTCAACAGGCATCCTCTGTCATAATCGTATGCCTTGAGT
>QNAU01000192.1 GCA_003641545.1 Thermotoga sp. | reverse complement strand
AGTTGGGATATACGGGAACATAGGGCAGACGAATTACTCTGCGACGAAGGCTGGAGTGATAGGGATGACGAAGACGTGGGCGAAGGAGCTGGCGAGGAAGGGAGCACAGATAAGGGTGAATGCCGTTGCTCCAGGCTTTATAAGGACACCGATGACGGAAAAACTTCCAGATAGAATCCTCAACTATGTCAAGGAAAAGATTCCCCTCGGAAGATTCGGGGAACCTGAAGAAGTTGCAAGGCTTTATCTGTTCCTCGCGAGTGACGAATCAAGTTACATCACTGGTCAAGTCATAGGAATAGATGGTGGACTTACCATTTGATCTTCTCATACATATTGTGAGAAATAAAAAAGCCAGGGAAGATTCCCTGGCGTTTGAAATTTTACTGGTGCCGAGGGGCGGAATCGAACCGCCGACACGTGGATTTTCAGTCCACTGCTCTGCCGACTGAGCTACCTCGGCACTCTATGAAAAAGAATGGCGGGGACGACGAGATTTGAACTCGCGACCACCGGTGTGACAGACCGGCATGCTAACCAGGCTGCACCACGTCCCCGTCCATTCTTCCTTCGCTGGTGGGAGCGGCAGGACTTGAACCTACGACCTTCTCCTTGTAAGGGAGACGCTCTCCCACTGAGCTACGCTCCCACCTCTTACCACTGGCGCCCTCACGGGGATTCGAACCCCGGTCACCGGCGTGAAAGGCCGATGTCCTGGACCGCTGGACGATGAGGGCAGATTTCCAAAGACCGCTTGATAATATAACCCATTGAAAGTCAATTGTCAAGCCCAGTATACCCGCAGATCGTGTCAAAGCCAAGATCTTACAATCCAAAGGAGGATTTCTACGGAAGTTGGAGTTACACATGGAGTAAAACTGCCTCATACAAGTTCACGTATCAAACATTGAGCGTGGAACCTGGAATCACAGTGTCACTTACCTTCGGTTCATCGCTGAAATGGGAATACCATTGGGTAAAACACGGATGGTTCAGTTGGAGTTACGAGTTCAAGAAATTCGAGGGGAAAATCTGGATAACACCTGGAATGAATTTATTCTTGAATGTGAGCTCATCTTCCTCAATCTCAAAGAGCTGGTCAAAATCGTTGTTCACAAAAACTCAGACGTATACATTTTGGCATCAACTGTTCCCGTCGTAATCGTGATGAAAATATCGGGCAAAGCGAAGGCGAATGTTGGGATATCCGGAACGATAGGATTCGACGTAAATTCAAATTTCAATCTGAACACGACCGTTAAATTCACCTACAAAAATGGGAATTAGTCGAGAAACGTGAGTAAATCATACAATTACTCTGGGGTGAATTTCTCGGCGAATGCGAAGGCGAACGCATGGTCAAAAGGTGAGTTGCCTTTGAGTTTCAACGCGTATGTTTATTACGTTGCTGGGCCAAAGTTACAGTTGACTCCATGGATAAGAGCAGATCTGAACGCATCGGTTGGAGATTCAAATCAGGTTGGATATGCTGTGAAAGGAGGAATGAAACTCACCGGTGGAATTGCCATGGCTGGCCGGTTGAAGAGCATCTGTTCCGGTGCTCCTTCGGTTGAGTATACATTGTGGTCGAAGACATGGACGTTGAAAAGTGGGAAATACACATTTTGAGTAAGGTTCAATCAAATCTTTTCAGCAAGCTTGGTTCAACGGTAAAGCATCATCTCAAATGTTGACGTAAGTTATCATATATGATAATATACCCTAACAGGGGGTATTATATGCCAGCTGGTCTTTTACTGTGGAGAGGATACAAAATTTACTTTTACGATAAAGAAAGCAACAGAGATTACGTTGGGGATTTTATGGTTGAACTTGCTGAGCAAGATTGGAGAACCGCGCAGGAAATACTTTCTGGTTTTTTCGAGCGAATAGAAAATGGCACAGGACTACCGAGAGAATGGATAAGTGGAAGAAGTCCACGTTTGAAAAAGATTCAAGATGATTTCTGGGAATACAGGCATAGATCCAGAAAGTTGGGAAAGATTATAAGAATTTATTTCGGTGTGGATGAGAAGACAAAATCTATCATAATACTCAACGCTCATTTTAAAAAAGGAAGGAAAGATCAAAATAGAGAGATGAAAACAGCTCTTAAAAGGTTCAGCAGGTATAAAAGCAGGAGGTAATAATATGAAGAGTCTTAAGGAATTGAAAGATAGGCTCATGAAAGATGAAAATTTCAGGAAGATCTATGAAGAGAGAAAACCGCTCATGGATTTCATAAACGATATACTTGAACTCAGGTATAAAAAGGGCTGGACGCAGGAAGATCTTGCAAAAGCGGTTGGAACCGCGAAAAGCAACATATCTAGGATCGAGAATGGCAAGCAGAATCTGAGCTATGAGATGATGCAGAAACTCGTAAAGGCACTCGGTGGAAAGTTGTTGATAACCGCTTTTGGAGATAGGGTTGTAAAGTTATCAGAAGAAACTGTGAGGATGCTCGATGAAATATCAAAACGCACTGGGAAGACCATCGATCATTTGGTGGAAGAAATCGTGGAAATGTTCAAGGATACGTTGAGGAAGAACAATATGGAAAACATCTCGAAAGTTGATCGTGGAATACCCAGAATAATGAGTAGTGAAATTAAAGGTGCGATGAGATCAGAGATCGAGAAGTTTGATAGAATTCGCTTGGATGATAAGTAGTTTAAAATTTTATATTTCTAAGAAAACCCACAAAGCGGAAATTCGAAGTTTCTTAAGGAAAAGGGGTGTTCGAAAGTGAGTAAGGGGAAAAATCAACATGTAGTTCCCCATCTGAAAGGATGGGCAGTTAGAGGAGAAGGGAATCGAAAGGCGACAAAAGTTACCAGAACACAGAAGGAAGCTATAGAAATAGCGATAAGAATAGCTAAAAATCAAGGTAGCGAGGTAGTGATCCACGATAGGAAAGGACGGATAAGAGATAAAGATAGTTACGGTAACGATCCTTGTCCACCAAAGGATAAGAAACATTAGAAATTCACAGGATCCAACCAGAATGGAAAATCATTCAAACATGAAATATAATTTTGCATAGCTTCACGATATGGAAATCGCCTACTGAAAGGAGGAGAGTTTATGTTTTCCAAATCCAAAGAAGCTGTTATGTATCTACTTGTGAATACAGGGTTGTGTCAAGAAAATGCTGTAAAAATGCCCTATATCCCATCATAAGCCATTTCCCTCCATCTCAAGATATCTCCTCCCCGTCAGCCATTCCTCGTTTATGTCTATCAGTATCGCAACCACAAGCCTTATCAATGACCTCTCATTTGGAAATGCTCCCACTACCCTGCTTCGCCTTTTCAGCTCCTTGTTCACCCTCTCCAATATGTTCGTCGTCTTTATCCT
>QNAU01000191.1 GCA_003641545.1 Thermotoga sp. | reverse complement strand
GTTCCTCTACCCGCTCTTTGAACGCCTTTATAATCTCGCTTCTATTATTATCCACCATATCTTTTAACTTCTTAAATGTGCACGAAGGTGAATAATATAACTCATCTTCTCGGGATCTCATATAACCTACCTCCTTAAATTTCATTCCTTTATAAACTTAATTTCATCGTAAATTCCATCTTTGAACTTTTTCACCACTTTTATGAGCTGTCCGAGTATTCTCTCAAATCTTGGAATTTTTCAGCTAATTTTTTAAAGTCAAGTTTTCCTCCCATATCCAAACACTCCCTGGGAATATCCATCTGATACATCGTGTAAACTGCTCCATTTTTCTCCAGTTTTCCAGTATGAAATCTGTGATGTTTCTGTTATTAATCTTTGATTTAGATAATATTTTTCTATATATATTTGTAACATATTCCCATTCCTGATGGCTGTATATATGTCGGGCTTATCATAACAGTAGAAGGAGGACCAGAAATGATCAACCTTGTGTTTCCATCTATTTCAACCTCTTTCATATCTTTTGATGGATAGAAAATTTGATAACTTTATTTTCATAATTTTCAATACCATTCACCACCTCACAATTTCAGCGCTCAATGAATACCACTCTCGATCATACCAATTTATATCCTTCTCCACATTTCCTTTCTTTTTTTCTTCCATTCCTCAACGGGAACGATGAATCTCACAACTTCAACCTTTTTCTGAGGATTCAAATTTTCTGCCGGGTTGTTTATTATGTATAACGTTGGATTCGTCGCTACATTTGCGACGATGTAGAGCCAATACCTTTCCTTGAATCTTTTCGCTTTGAACCACTCGTTCGGTGTCAGAGCAACATCACCTTCATTTGCTCTTGCCTTGACCTCTATGTATCTTGTTCCATCTTTTCCCTTCGAACGTATGTCGAAACCAAGATTCTCCTTTGATACATCCTCGGGAATCCTTCCTTGCTCTCTTTCATACTCC
This sequence comes from Thermotoga sp., assembly GCA_003641545.1. GTDB lineage: Bacteria > Thermotogota > Thermotogae > B21-G9 > B21-G9 > B21-G9. Next base: position 2,400 of record QNAU01000191.1, on the reverse strand, counting down.
ATGGCTATCTCCATTCCAATCCTTTCTATCTCCTCATCCTCAACCATTTCATCCTTCCCCGGGATAACCTTTACAACGGTTAAAAGCTCTGGCATCGAGATCGAAAGATTCTGTTCCAGTTCTATTTCTTCCTCGAGATTTTTCCTCGCATCTTCGTATCTTTTCTTCTGTTCTTCCTTGTTTCTTATGGGAAGATCCACCTTCTCTCCCTCCGCCTGTCTTTCGTAGAGTTCCACGAGATCCGCATCGAGTTTCACGATGAGGTAATCCAGTGATTTTAAGCCATATTTTTTCTTTATCTCCGCCTGTCTGAGTCTCTCCCTGAAAATTTCATTCTTGTATCTTTCCACCGCTCCTATCACGAAGGGCAAGAGCCTATTTTCATCGGGTGGAAAGATGAGGTTCGAGTTCGGATTGCCACAGGGAGAAAGATCCCACAGAATCGCCGGATTTATCTCTCTCAGTTCTCTTCCATCATCGTAAATCGCAAGGATTCTTCTGCCCGCAACTTCTCCTTTCCCGTCCTTCACCTCTCCCATGTAGAACCATATATAACCGTTCAACTTTCCCGACGGATCTTTGAATACAGAACCTCTCTTTGATCCTTCCCCGAATTTTTCGATGACCCAGTTCAAGAGTGCCTCGAACAATGGATGCCCGAAGGATATGAATTCAACATCCGGGTTTTTAAACGCGATGTCTTTGTCGAAGGTTGCTCTGGGATATCTTCTCGCCATCCTCCCGTATCTATTCTGGAACTCAGCTTTTTCCGCCATTTTGCCTATTTCATTGGGAATGGAATCTATGGCTACGATTTTCTCCTTGATTTCCCTGAATTTTCCCCCAGCCTTTGTGAAAGCTCTTTTGAAAAATGCTTCAACGTATTCTGGAACGAGTCTGTATTCTTCCGCCCTCTCGGACATCTCCTTTATCCTCGTGTAATCGATGAATCTCGTTGCCAGGCTTTCACCCAATATTTCCTTTATCCTATTTATGTATTCCACATTTGGTTCAACATCCAACTCCCTCAGAATCTCATCCATGCTCTTCGCATTCGTTACCGCATCGATGATCAATTGGTGAAGATTCTTACCTTCGAAAACATCGCCGATAACATCGAAAACCCTATCACCTCCAAGTTTTCTCCTTATCTCTTCCAGTTTATCGAAAAGTTTCGCCAGAACCTTTCCTTCCCTTGTATCTTCCGCGACCAAGTTGAATATGTAAACATCCTTCTGCTGACCATATCTGTGAATTCTTCCCATTCTCTGCTCAAGTTTGTTGGGATTCCAAGGTATGTCGTAATTTATCATTATGTGGCAGAATTGAAGATTTATTCCCTCTCCCGCAGCTTCAGTTGCAACCATGATATCGGTTTCATCCCTGAATATCTTTTCAGCCATTATCCTGTCACCTATTCTCATCCCACCGTGTATGTAATTGACCTTATAACCCCACGATTTTATTCTCCTTACAAGGTATTCAAGTGTATCCTTCGATTCGGTGAATATGAGGATCTTTGGATATCCGTTCATCTCCCTGATCTTCTTGAACCCATTTTCGATGGCTTTCCTGAGTTCTCTGAGTTTCACCTCCTTTTCATCCTCTATCACTCTCTTTGCCTTCTCGATGAGATTATTCAACCTATCTATCTCCCGTTTCAATTCGTATGGATCCTCCGCAACTGTGAGTAATTCCCATTTTTCTTCCTTCCTCCACCTTTCTTCCTCCTCAAGATCTTCCACTTCCTCATCGTAGATGGGAATCTCCTCCCGTCCTTCCTCACCCTTCAACATCCTTTCCAACTTGTCTTTTCTTCTTTCCAACGATTTCAAAAGAGCATACACACTCGATGCCATCCTTCTTTGGAGAATCACAAGCGCGAATGCGACATTCCTGCTGTTATCCAATTGCAGAGCTTTATTGTATTGTTCGACCACATAACGTGATACCTCGTTGTAGAGTTCCTTCTCCTCTTCAGATAGATGAAACTTTATCGTTCTGGGAAATCTCCTTGTGAATATGGGCTTTCCTTCAAAATTCTTGAGATCTTCCTTCAACCTCCTTATGAAAAGCGGGTTATCCTTATTTTTCAAGGATTCTTCCACCATTTCATGTGATGCGAAGAATCCGGGTAGAAGTAGATCTAAGAACAATCTGAAATTCTCGGGATCTCCCCTGTGTGGGGTTGCGGTCAGGAAAATGAGATGATTGGAAATCTTGGATAATACTTCTCCCAATCTGTATCGTTGGGTTTTGTGAATTTTATCACCGTATCTATAAGCTGACATCTTGTGGGCTTCATCAACGATGATCAAGTCCCATTGAGTGTATTTCAAGGTGTTGAGTATCTCACTTTGCTTTGCAAAATCGATCGATGTTATTATCTGGTCGTTTTTC
>QNAU01000190.1 GCA_003641545.1 Thermotoga sp. | reverse complement strand
TTCGATCCAAAGAACAGAAGATGCACGAAATGCGGGAGAAATTTCGAAAGTTACGAATACTATCTTTCGTGGGTCAGACAGTTTCACGAATGGTTGGGAAACAGGATGATCGAAGCGGGTATACTTTACGCACTCTCGGATGAGGGGTGGAAGAGAAAGGAAATTTTGAGATTCATAAGGGATGTCTTGAACCAGTATTCGGATCTCTACCTCTGGTATCCACATCAGGACAACGAACTTGGACCGGGTAGGATTTTCCCTTCAACATACATGGAATCTCTTTGGATAGCCAAGTTGATCCTCGCTTTGGATTTCGTCGCGGGAGAAATCGAACCTCAAGTGGTTGAGAGATTCAAGCTGAAACTTTTCTATCCCGCTGTCGAAACCATATTGGATTACGATGAGGGGATGAACAACAGACAGGCGATGAACAACTACGGGATCGGATCGGTGGGATTCTCATTCGAAAACAATTTCTTCGTTGATACCGCCTTGAATGGAAAACACGGGTTTCTCAAACAGATCGAAAACGGCGTTCTCATCGATGGCATGTGGTACGAGGGGAACAATTATCATTGGCCTACCTTGGAAGCTTTCATTCTTTTGGCTGAGGTGGCGAATGCCAATGGAATGAAGATATACAACGATAAACACGGTGAGATTCTGAGAAAAATGTTCCACGTTCAGTTGGACTCCATCATGCCGGATGGAACATACCCGAGCAGGAAGGATTCGGAATACATGGTTGATCTCGGTAGATACTCCTCTCTGTACGAGATAGCCTACAGGAGATTCAAGGATGCGAGGTTCGGGAGATTCCTGAGAAAGGTATACGGGAGAAAGGATAGATCCAACAACGAATGGTACTGCATCTTTGCGATGGATGAAAACCTCCCGAATGAAAGATTCACCGTGGATTTCTCGATAAACCTTCCTGGAACGGGAATGGCGATATTCAGAACACCGAGGGTGTATTCCTACATCGATTATGGTTATCATGGGGGAGGTCATGGCCATCCGGATAAGCTTCATCTGACATTTCTCTTGGATGGTGGCAGATTTTTCGAAGATCTCGGGACCTGCAACTACCTTTTCAGGGAACTGTTCTGGTACAGATCGACGAGGGCACACAACACGATCATGGTGGATGGGAAGAATCAGAATCTTTTCACGACTGGAAGGCTTCTGTTCTACGGAGATATGGATAATTTCAAGGTTGTCTCCGCGCAGGTCGATCCCGGAACGGCGTATCCGGATTCCGGGTTCAGAAGAACCTTCGTGCTCACCGATGTATACGCCCTCGATTTCGTTGAGTGCTTCTCCGAAAACGAAAGAAAATTCGAACTCAACTGGAACACCTGCGTTGATCTTTTCCCGAGAGACGGGGGCATCATGAAGGATTGTTCTGAGCTGAAAGATGAAGATGGTGGTGAATTTCTGGAAAATGTGCGAAAGATGGAATTCACGAAGGAAAAGGTTGAATTTGAATTGGTCGATCCGTCGGATGAAGGTCGAAGATTATCCCTGAAAATCCTGTTGGATGAAGGGGATGCCCTTTACATCTGCGATAACCCAGGAAAGCCTTTCCAATCTTCTCAACGTGGTAAGGGAAGAACGATCGTCCACAGCAAGATGGGAAAAAGGGTTCGATTTGTCAGCCTTCTCTTCTGGGATCTTTCGAGTATGGATCTAAATATCGACGAAGAAAGGATAACCATTTTACATGAAGGTGGAAAGGACGAGGTGAAACTCGTATTCGATGAAAACTTCCCGAGGTTTTCCCTGAAGCGGGAGGGAAGAGAACGAATCTTCCGTGGATACAACGTTGAACCTGAGCGAATAGATCTCTACGACGATGTGAAAGTGGAAAGGAAGGCTTTGAAGTCTCACACGGTATTCGAACACGTTGAGAACGACATCCTTCTGTCGGAAAAGATCGAGCTTCCAAAGGGATTTGAAAGAAAGAACAAAAAGATAATCTACAGATCCAGCGGGAAGGAGAAGGAGGAAGGTGTGCTTGGATTGGGTGGTGTGGAAGATTTCCAGAGATCCAGAATATTCAGAATAACTGTGGAAGGTGAGGAGGATTTTCTCGAATTGAGAAAGCCCGTATTCCTTTCCTGCTTCGTTCCTAATCTTTCTGGAAGGATGCTACGTGTCGATCTGAGGAACGTATCCCCCTACGAAGTTGAGGGTGTTCTGGGACTTGAGTTGAACGATGAAGATGAACTCTCACGGGAATGTAAAGTTCGACCTTTCGGAAAATTCACGATCGACATCCCCCTGACGAGGATAGTGGATCCGATGATCGCCAGTGTGAGATTCAGAACAAAGTATGGTGAGATTGAGAAGAGGGAAAGGTGGAGAGTTGGGTTCTTCAAGAAGGTGAACGAAGAACCAAAACTCGATGGAAGCTGGGAAGGCTGGGATACGAGCCAACCTTTGAAGCTGATTCTCAAAGAGCAGGTGCGACATGGTGAGAGGGAATGGAACGGTCCGAAGGATTTGAGCGGACTCTGCTTTTTGAACCACGATGGAAAAAACATCTTCGTGGGATTGAGAGTGATAGACGACTCCTTGGTTCTCTTTGGAAGGTGGAGAAGGATCAGATATTTTCCGGATGATGAGAGGGATCTTTTCGAGAAAATGTACGACAGCGACAGTTTCCAGATATACTTCGATTTCAGGAATGACGAGAATCAGGGAAAGGATCTTTTCACACCGGGTGCCTTCGGCTTTTTGGTTGCCCCAATTCTCGGTGAGGAGAAGATGAAGGTGGTTGAAATATGCTCTAAATCGGCTGATGTTGAAAAAATTGAGGGATATTGGTTCAGAAGGGAGGATGGATACGACGCGTTCCTCAAGATACCTTTCGACGCCCTGAATCTGGAATCTCCCGATTCGGGGGACAAGATCGGATTCGATTTGATTCTGAACGACAACGATGGAACGGATAGAAGGAATCAGCAAATGGTGTGGAGCGGTGCAAGGAATGGAAGGGTATGGCTTCACCAGCAGTATCATTATCCGAGCATGTTTGGATGCGTTTTCTTTGAATGATACGAGTACGGGGTGATTGAATGGGGAAAAGGGTGCTGGTGATCGGTGCAGCTGGAAGGATGGGAAGGGCACATCTCAGATTTCTGAGCGAACTTGGATGTGAAATATACGGATACGATACGAATCCTGAGTTGGTGAAGATGGTGGATGATCTTGATCTCAAGGTCTTGAACGATCTAAGGGAAATAGACTACATCGATCCGGATGGGGTGATAGTTGCGGTTCCTCCAACGGTCGAAGTTGGAATATGTAGATACCTTCTATCGAGAGATCTGAAAATCCTGTGTGAAAAACCAGTTGGTGTCAGATGCGATG
>QNAU01000189.1 GCA_003641545.1 Thermotoga sp. | reverse complement strand
TCCACGTCCAGCGGAAAGGATATAAAGAATCTGAACTTCTTCTTAGACCCATTGGTGGCTGAAGCCATGGATTCCGCGATCTCGAGTCCAACGTTAACGTTGTCTGCCACCACCACCGAGGATTGTGAGGTTACCATGACCGTGTTCCTGAACGAATTTGAACTTGGGAGTTTCAGAGTCATAACCGACGAGGAGGATTATCCCTACAGAAGGTTCAAATTTTCCAAGAATCTTCTGATGCTGGAAGATCCCAACATCCTGACCTTGCAAACTCAAGGAAGCGATACCTGCGTTGTCCATATAAGCGATGTTGTCCTGGGAAGTGGAGCAGTCCCGAAGGAAGAAGAATAACCCTATTTTCGTCTGGAAGGGGGGGAATCATCCTCCCCTTTCAGTTAATTTCAAAATGACTTCCTCCGGTGTTATAGGTAACCTTGTGAATCTCACCTTCACCGCATCGGATATGGCACTCGCAACGGATGGAGGGGACACCATGAGGGAAGGTTCACCGATACCCTTTGCACCGAATGGTCCTTCCTTGTATTCTTCCTCCACCATTTTTATGTGTATTCTCGGTACATCCTTTATGGTTGGTATCGTGTAGTTGTTGAAATTCGTGGTGAGCATCTTGCCGTCTTCGTCGTACACCAATTTTTCATAAAGGGCGTATCCTATTCCTTGAACCGTTCCACCGTGTATCTGCCCGACGACCCCATCCAGATTTATGATCTTACCTACATCATGTGATACCCAAACTTCGAGAACCTTCTCCTTCCCTGTCAGAAGGTCAACTTCCGCGAGTGTTATCTGAGATGCATAAGTGTATGTTATGTACGCTTCCCCGACGCCATTTTCCATATCGAAGTTCAACTTCGGTGATACGAACCATCCAACCTCGAACAACTTCACATTCGAAGAGTCACACATCTTAGCTATTTCATCGAATTCGATTTTCTCATTCCCCACCCTGTAATATCCGTATTCGATCGATACATCCGATTCCGGCACACCGAATCTTCCGGCGAGATACTTCACCATCCTGTCTCTGATCTTCTCACAGGCTATCTTAACTGCATTCCCACTGAAGAGTGTGGTTCTCGATGCGACCGTGGGTCCACTGTCCTGAACGATCGATGTTTGAGGTTTCAAAACCCTTATCTTCTCTATTCTCTGACCGAGAATTTCGGAAGCTATCATCGCCATGGTGGTTCTCGCACCTTGTCCCATCTCCGTTCCGCCTATCATTATCGTCACACTTCCATCCGGATGAACATGAACTTCCGCTCCAGAAGCATCTAAATGCTGCCCTCCCGCACCGAGGCTCACCCCATAGAATATGTGGGACACCCCGATACCTCTCTTTTTGTATTTGTTTCTCGCGTTGAATTCCTCAACCTCCTTTTTCAACTTTTCATAGTTCGACATCTCCTTGACGTTCAACAGAGTCTTCTTCGCCCCGACCGAATGATCGAGTCTCTGACCCGTTGAAGTTTCATCCCCAACATCCAGAGCGTTGATGTATCTTATATCCCACCTATCGATCCCCAACCTCTTCGCCGCCTCATCCATGATCGTCTCGATGGCGAACAAAACCTGAGGTGAACCGAATCCTCTGAAGGCTCCACTCGGAACCTTGTTGGTGTAAACACCGTAGACATCAACATGGACGTTGTCCACCTTGTAAGCTCCACATGAATGAATCAACGTTCTGTACATAACTATTGGAGACAAAGTTGCGTATGCTCCCATATCCAAATATATCTGTGCCTTCACCGCTGTTATCTTTCCATCCTTTGAGAATCCAACATCGTAATGTGAAAACGATGGATGTCTCTTACTCGTCTCTATGAAATCTTCCTCTCTCCTGTAGATGAGTTTCACCGGACGCTTGGTCAGATAAGCCATGAGCGCAGATTTCGCCGCAACGTATGAAGGAACATCCTCCTTCCCTCCAAAGGCTCCCCCGGTCTCAACCTGCACGACGTTGACCATGTTCTGTGGGAGTCCAAGTATCCTCGAAACGTGCTCCCTCACGTAGAAAGGACACTGCATGGATCCGTAGATCGTTATGGATCCATCATCCTCAACGACGGAAAGAATACCCTGGGTTTCCAGATACGCATGTTCCTGATAACCCGTCTCAAAATCCATCGATACAACTATATAGCTCTCCTTAAGTACCTTCTCCACATTTCCACGCCTTATTTTCCTGTGAAACCTGACGTTGCTCGTATCGTGAATCTTCACCCTGTCCTCGATGGCTTTTCTCATATCCAAGACCACTTCAAGAGGCTCATAATCTATCTCGATCTTTTCCAGAGCTTCTTCAAGAACATCCTCATCCTCTGCCACAACGAGTGCCACCGCGTCTCCTTCGTATCTTATCTTTCCCCCTTCTGGCACCAGCAGAGGCATATCATCGATGACGAGACCAAGGTTGTTCTCACCAGGCACATCCACATAGGTTGCAATCTTCACAATCCCGTCGATCCTTTCCGCGGAGGCTGTATCTATCTTCTTCAAGATGGCGTGAGCCACTCCAGCTCTTTTGACACCGCATACGAGCATGCGATCGAAACGGTAATCAGCGGAGTATCTGGAATTCCCGTAAGCCTTCTCAGACCCATCCACCCTTCTTATCTTCTTTCCAACGATCTTCATCCTTTTCCACCTCACATCCGTACGTATCGTGAGATCACGATGGATGACAACATCATTTTACCACAACGCTTTTTCCATTGGATTGCAGGTGAATTTTCCCTGTGGAAATTTGAATCGATGCGTATGTTCGAAAAAAGCTATCCGATCAAGGATGAGATGAAATAAACCAGGAAAATATGTCAAGCGGACAAATACAACTTGGAGAAATCATTGTACGAATTTGACATTCATAAGGAGTATCGGATCGTTGATCCCGAGGGAGAAGAGATCTTCGTATTCGAGAATGAAGGGAACAAATTCAGCTTGGTGTGTAGCGGTAGAAATGTCGATCGAAGGTAATCGAAAAATTCGAATGGGGAATCTGAAGCGAAAAAAGAGTGAACACCCCATTCTATAAATAAACGTGGGGATGTTTATCAGCTCGACTTGACCGCCTGAAGTATCAGTTTGTTTCTGAGTTCCTTATCCTGCTCTACGAAAGAGTTTATCTCCTTCGACAGCGCGACCAAAAGGTAGTAAGCGTATATACCCAGTGTGATGATGGACAGCAGAATTACGAGACCTACGTTTCTCGACTTTATCAATTTCAAGTTGACGAGCATCTCTCCTTTTGATAGAGCGTTGTACATCTTCGTCTTCACATCCTGAAGTTGGTTGGATGCGGAGAACACGCTCTGAATGTATATGGCGAAGAATACAAAACCAATTATTCCGAGGAGTCCGTAAG
>QNAU01000188.1 GCA_003641545.1 Thermotoga sp. | reverse complement strand
CTTAAGTAAGTAGAGGATGGTATCGTTTGGCTCAACCTCCCCATATCCCGTTGAATAGTCCACGACTTTTTCGATCGGTATCTCGAAATTTATCTTCCCACTCCTGAATCTTTCGTAGATCGAGTGGGCAGTTTCCTGAGAGTCGAATTCAAAGTTCAGAAGTTTTTCCGTGTAATATCCGAATTCTCTGCCCAACTCTTCCAGCTTGGTGTAAGGATCGACCACCGAGGAGACGGAGGACATCAGTAGGGATCCGAGGATACCGTCTTTATCCCTCACGAGATTTCCCGCGAGGTATCCACAACTTTCCTCGAATCCAAAGAGAAAGCCGAAATCTCCCTCCCTGACATGTTCTTCTATCCTGTGACCTATGAACTTGAACCCTGTAGGGGTCTCCTCAACCCTGATATCCTTTCTCTCGCACATCTTGAACACCATATCGGTCGTGACTATGGTTTTGAGAATGTATGGATTCATCGGCAACTTTGAATGTTCGATCAGGTGATTCAGCATGAGTATACCAGCTTCATTCCCCGTGAGCTTCATATATTCCTTCCCTCTCCTCACAACCGTCCCGACCCTGTCGGAATCCGGATCGGTTGCCAAACCTAAGTCAGCGTTGAATCTTCTCATGTATTCAAAAAGGAGTTCCAGCGCGGAATTTTCCTCTGGATTCGGAACCCTGACAGTTGGGAAATCCCCGTTCGGTTCCCTTTGCTCATCGATGAGAATGGGGTTGAAACCGAACTCCTCGAGCATACGTGGAACAAACTCGTATCCCACCCCGTGCAATGGTGTGTAGATGATCTTCAACTTTCCATCCGTTGGAAGATAACCGAACTCTCTCTTCATATCCGCCAGGTAGGAGTTCATTATTTCGTCCTTCGAAAGCAAATTCATCCTAAGGTTTTCCTCCACCCTCGGTGAATTCACATTCTCCATCTTCTCCATCTCCATCGATATTTCGTTCGTGACGACCGGAACAGCCTGTACACCATCTGAAGTGTAGAATTTGAAACCGTTGTATTCGGGGGGATTGTGACTCGCGGTTATTATCACACCGCCACCAAAATGATACTTACGAATCGTGTAGGAGAGTATGGGGGTTGGTATGGGGGAATCGAAGATGTATGCATCCAGTCCCTCCAATCTTGCACCAGCCACGACCACCTCGGCGAAATGCTTGGAATTCTTCCTCGTGTCGTATCCCACGACCAGACTTTTGAGATTTCCATTCTTCATCCACCTCGACACAGCGATCGCCGCGGTGAAGACGAGGTCATCATCGAAATCTCCCTTCCTCATGATCCCTCTTATACCACCCGTTCCGAATTTTCTCAACCTCACCACCCTCATTCATATAGGATAAACAGGCACATCACCGGTGAACTTCATCATATCATCGACGTATTCAAAATCTATTCTTAGATTCTTTTCGTACTTTCTTCTGAGGAAAGGCTCACCAACCTTTCCCAGTATGACGAAGGTCAAGAGATCCTCCTCCCTTTCAACCAGCATTCCTCCTCTTCTCTTAGCCTCCCTTAATTCTGGAGACAGAAGATCCGCCGGTCTCACATCCACGGGTTTTTCCCCTTCTAAGATCATATCGACGAATTCCGGATCCAACTTCACGGGAGGTTTACCATACAAACCTTTCACGTATCTTTTCAACTCGTTCGTCACGATCCTGTATCTTCCGTGCAGAACGTTCAACAGAGCCTGCACTCCCACTATCTGGCTTATCGGGGTCACGAGGGGAGGATAACCCAGATCTTTTCTTACCCTTGGAACCTCCTTCAGCACATCCTCGAGCTTGTCCATCATCCCTTGCTCCGCCATCTGTCTCACGAGGTTGGAATACATCCCACCTGGTATCTGGTGTATGAAGACCATCGTGTCAGGATATTTCCTTCCCACATCGTATTCCCTGTATTTTTCCCTCAATCTTGAAAAATGATCCACAAGGAATCTCAGCGTTCCCGTTTTCATAGGTTCCATCCTTCTGTATTCGATGAAGGCGGAATGTAGCGTTTCATATGGAGGTTGGGATGTTCCATCGGAGAATGGGCTCAGGGCGGTGTCGAACCAGTCCGCACCAGCTTCGAGGGAAGCCAAATAAACCATGGGAGCCAAACCGGATGTGCAATGCGAATGAATATCCACCGATACACCGAATCTTTTCTTGATGAGCTTGACGAGTTCGTAAGCTATCTTTGGGGTTAGTATTCCCGCCATGTCCTTTATACAGATCGAATCCACACCCGCATCGATCAACTTCTCAACGTAGTCGATGTAATAATCGATGGTATGAAACGGACTGACCGTGTAACTTATGGCTCCCTGAACGTGGAGTCCAAACCTCTTTGAAACCTCTATCGGCTTGCTCATGTTCCTCACATCGTTCAAAGCATCGAATATTCTTACGATATCCAACCCATAGTCCGCGACCTTCTTTATGAAAAGTTCCACAACATCATCGGCGTAGATTCTGTAACCCACGAGATTCTGACCTCTTAGGAGCATCTGTATCTTCGTCCTCTTCAACTTCGATCTCACGGTTTTCAACCTTTCCCACGGATCCTCGTCCAGAAATCTGACCATGGAGTCGTAAGTCGCACCACCCCAAACTTCCATGGCGTGGAATCCAAGCTCATCGAAGGCATCCAACACAGGTTCCATGTCCTCCGTTCTCATTCGAGTCGCTATCAAAGATTGCTGTGCGTCCCTCAACGTCGTATCGACGAACATCCGCTCACCTCACCGAACCTTCTTGTCGATCATTCTGTACATCCATCATCCGAGTTAATGATGATACCAACTTCAAAATTCGTTGTAAAGTTCCACAAAACCTTCACAATCGTGTGTTCTTCAGAAGATCGCGCATTCCATGGAAATTCAAGATCAGATTGTCCGCCCCCGCTTCGATCAATCTTTTCATCTTCTTTTCACTCCAGCTGTGTGTGAACTCATCCATCGCAACACCGAACGTCCTCATATCGTATTTTCCCCCGAGCATGATCTCGACGGGACCATCTCCGAAGACGAGAGCCTTCCTCGGATCGAAGGATCGACTGACCCACTCGAAGAATTTCAGTTTTGAAAAGTCCTTGCTGGCTCCTTCGATCTTTTCAAAATAATCCAAGACACCGATATATTCCGCTTCTTCCTTCACATCCTTCGAATCCGTTCCGGATATCAGGAAGATTTTGATACCCCTATCCTTGAGGTATTCCAAAAACTCCAACACACCGGGAAGGAGAAATTCCGAAGGTTCACCTTTTCTCATCCTCTCTCGAACTATTTTCCTCAATCTCGTGGTATAGATATCCTTGTATTCCCATTCCGTGAGTATTTTCTTGTTCAATCCATACTTTTCAACCATCTTTTTCAGAACCTTCATCTGAACTATCGT
>QNAU01000187.1 GCA_003641545.1 Thermotoga sp. | reverse complement strand
GTACTTGTATGTGTGTTCAATTATATTCGCTATCGCTTCGTTCAGGGCGAGTTCTATCTTGAATATCTCATCCTCATCCACCTTTTTCAAGCCCAGAAAAGTCCTTATGCAACTTCTCGCAACCCTTATATTTTCAACTCTCGCGCTGAAAGACAGAACCAGTAGATCCTTCCCCAACTTTCCTCCCTCTTTCTTCAATTTTTTCCTTCAAACTGAATATACACCCACAATAATCCTGCCTGTAGAGACCAAGCTCTCTCGAACGGATGACACTCCATAGAAAGCCATCCTTCTTCCTGAAAAATGTTTTCAAATACGTCACACCCGTTTCTCTTTCCACATCTTCACCAATCGAGTTTATCATATCGAGATTCTTGTGCGGACTGTTCGTTAAACTGGTTGCAAAACAGTCGAACCCCAACTCTTTCGCCTTCAACGCTGTCATCGTCAAGTTGTATCTTATGCACACCTCACATCTCTTTCCACCTTCGGGTTCATCTTCCAATCCCCTCACCCTCTCGAACCATTTGGATGGATCGTATGGAGCGTTAACGTATTTCAAATTCCACATTCTCACAAGTTTATAAAAGGAATCCAATCTTCTTTCATACTCGGATTTCGGATGTATATTTGGATTGTGAAAATATCCCCAGACTTCGTAGCCTTTCTCCATCAATCTTTTGAACGCGGTCGTGCCATCGGGTGCACAGCAAACGTGCAACAATACTTTCATCCTTCACCTCCAATCAAAATTTCTTCTCAGAATCGAGCAGGATGGTCACCGGACCATCGTTCACCAATTCGACTTCCATCATCGCCCTGAAAACCCCCGTTTCCACCCTCAAGTTTCCATATTTTTGTCTCAAATACCGAACGAGATCTTCGAAAACTTTCCTTCCCTTTTCAGGATCAGCCGCATCGGTGAATGATGGTCTCCTTCCCCTCCTGCAATCTCCGTAGAGTGTGAACTGGGAAACGAGGAGAATTTCTCCTCCAACATCGAGTAGCGATAGATTCATCTTGGAATTCTCATCTTCAAATATCCTGAGGTTCACCAATTTGTCCGCCATCCACTTGACATCCTTTTCCCCATCGTTGATACCTATTCCGACCAAAGCAAGGATACCCTTGGATATTTTTCCAACGACTTCACCGTTCACCCTCACCTGTGCCCTCTTCACCCTCTGAACGACCGCTCTCATTTCATCTTCTCCTCATCCTGACAACTTTCTTAACCCCTTTCATCTTCCTGACCTCATTCATGGCTTCTTCAAGTTCGTCCCTACCACGAACCTTGACCTTCAATATGTGAAAGGATGTGCCATCATCCTGTATCTTCGTGTTTATCTCCAAGATCATTATCAATTTTCTCAGATTCTCGATCATCGCATCGGTTGAAAATCCGTTCCCAGCTTCAACCCCTATCCAAGTTGTATAATACCCGGATGAATTCTCAGCCCATCTCAAACTGACGAGAAGGTTCTTTGGCATCCTCCTCACATTCTCACAGTTGATCGTATGGACACTTATTCCATTGTTCCGTGTGACCACACCTATTATCTCATCACCGGGTATCGGGGAACAACATTTGGCGAATCTGACCTCCACACCTTTCATTCCCTCAACGTAAACATCGGAGAAATCCCTCTTCCTTTTCCTTTCACGTTCCTTGGTCTTCTCTTTCTCCTTCGATGAGAACAAACTGATCAGATTCGAAAACCCGATACACCCCTCCCCGAGTCTGACGAAAAGATCCTTCTCACTCTTCAACGAATTTTTCACCATGAAATCCCTCATGATCTCATCTTCCAATATGCTATCTATGGATCGATTCAACCTCTTCGCCACCTTACGTAACAGTTCTCTTCCTTTTTCCATCAACTCGGCGGAATGCTTTTCCTTGAAGAATCTTCGTATCTTAGCCTTCGTTCGAGATGACGCTGCGTATCTCAGCCAATCGAGGCTTGGACCCGGACTGTTCTTGTTCACGATTATCTCAACGACATCTCCATTTTGAAGTTTGTAGTCGATTGGGACCAGTTTACCGTTTACCTTTGCCCCGGCGTAATGATGTCCGATCTCCGTGTGGATCGAATAGGCGAAATCTATCGTCGTGGCACCTCGAGGAAGGTGCTTCACCTCTCCCTTCGGGGTGAAGACATAAACCTCATCCATCACCAGTTCCTTTTGGAGATCGCTCAAACCTATGACACCACTGAGGTAATCCCTCTGCCATTCGACCAGTCTTTCAACCCACTTGTATTTCTCGAACGGAACACCTTCCTTGTATCTCCAATGTGCGGCGAGACCGTATTCCGCTTCTTCGTGCATATCCACCGATCTTATCTGTATCTCGAGAGGTTCACCATGTTGTGTTACAACTGTCGTGTGAAGAGCCCTGTATCCGTTGGATTTTGGTGTTGCTATGTAATCCTTTATCCTACCGGGAAGGGGGCTCCACAAACTGTGGACCACACCGAGAGTCTTGTAGCATTCCACCTCATCCTTGACTATTATCCTGAGTGCTATCAGATCGTATATCTCATCAAAAGACTTACCCTTTTTCTTCATCTTCTGCCATATCGAATAAAAATGCTTCACCCTGCCATCTATCTTACAGTTTATCCCATTCTCCTTGAGGAATGACAGGAGCTGTTCCTTGTATTCTTCCGTTATCTTTCGTCTCTCATCCAGCTTCTTTGCGACCTTTATCTTGAGTTTTCTGTATTCCTCAGGGTAGAGGTACTTGAAAGCCAGATCCTCCAATTCCCATTTCAATATGTGAATACCGAGTCTGTGAGATATCGGAGCGTATATTGTCAGGGTTTCGAGGGATTTTTCTTTCTGTTTTCTCTCGTCGAGAAATTGAAGGGTTCTCATGTTGTGCAGTCTATCCGCCAGTTTAACGAGTATCACCCTTATGTCCGTTGCCATCGCCACGATCATCTTTCTGATGGTTTCCACCCTCGCCTCGGTATCCGGTATGTTGAAATCCAGCTTGGTTATCTTCGTCACTCCATCGACTATCCTCGCAATTCCCTCACCAAAATTCTCCTTCAAAACTTCATATTCCACATCACAGTCCTCGAGAACATCGTGCAGTAAACCTGCGGATATCGTTATGGCATCCAGCCCTATCTCGTGGAGTATCTTGGCAACCTCTACGGGATGGGATATATACGGTTCACCAGATCTTCTGAACTGCCCCTCATGTTTTTGACGTGCATAAAGATAGGCTCTCAATATGAGATCCTTGTCATCATCCGAAAAATTTCCATTTTCCAATATTTCCCTTATCTTCCTTGGGATGCGATGTTCTATCTTCACACCCAAAGAGATCACCTCAAACTCAATCTTAACATACCAAGAGCTCCCTTTACAGGGGGCTTTCAAATTTACTCATTATCAGATTGCTGGTG
>QNAU01000186.1 GCA_003641545.1 Thermotoga sp. | reverse complement strand
TCACCCTTGGTTGGCCTCTCTTGCCCTCTATGGAAGCCATCAATGCGGTTTCCTCTCCGCAGACGAACGCGCCAGCTCCTATCCTTATCTCTATGTCAAAATTGAAATCCCTTCCGAGTATGGCTTCTCCAAGGAATCCGTACTCCTTAGCCTGCTTCAGCGCATTTTCCAATCTCTCTATGGCTAATGGATATTCCGCCCTGATGTAGACGTATCCCTTCTTCGCACCGATCGCATATGCGGATATAACCATTCCCTCTATGACGGAGTGGGGATCTCCTTCCAGTATCGATCTGTCCATGAAAGCCCCCGGATCACCTTCATCCGCGTTGCACACCACATACTTGATCTCCGATTTCTGTTGTCTCGCCAATTTCCACTTCAATCCCGTCGGAAATCCAGCTCCTCCCCTACCCCGTAATCCGGATTTTTCGATCTCATCTATGACCTCTTCCGGTTTCATCTCAAGTGCTTTGGCGAGTGCAAAGTATCCATCCCGGGCTATGTATTCATCTATGCTCATCGGATCTATGATACCGAGATTTCTCGTGACTATCTTCACCTGTTTTGCAAAGAATGGCTCGGTTTCTAAGAATTTCTCCGGTATCTCCGGAATTTCCCCCTCGAACAGCAGATCTTTGACTATCCTTCCCTTCAGCACATGTTCCTCCACTATCCTTCTGGCTGATTCGGGAGTGACCTTCTGGTAGAACACACCATCCGGATATATCGCGACTATCGGTCCCAGACTGCACGTTCCCATGCAACCGGTTTCTATTATTCGAACACTTCCTTCCAGGGAATATTTCTTCAATTCCTCCTCTATGGCGGATTTGACGGATTTCTCACCGGATGATATACACGCACCTCCGGCACAGATGAGAATGTTTGTCACAACCGTTGGCATCTCTCATCCTCCTCTCGTTTTCTCAGGTCAGACCTCCCCCTTCTTCACGACGAGATCTTCCACTATGTTTCCCTTCAGTATATGCTCTTCGACGATTCTTTCCGCATTCTCCGGTGTGACATGCCCGTATATTATCGGTTCCTGCCCCTCGATCTCGACCTTTATCGTCGGTTCGACTTCACACAACCCCATGCATCCACTCTGAACGACCGCTATGTCATCCACTTTTCTGCTCGCTAAGGCATCGACGATCGCTTTCAATGTTTCCTTCGCACCGGCAGCTATCCCGCATGTTCCCATGGCGACGGTTATCTTTCCTCTCTTCCCAACTTCCCTGACCTTCAAATTCTCCAGCGCCTTCTCCTTGATCTTCATCAAGTCCTCGAGACTTTTCAGTTTTGGCATCCCTTCACCTCCTGTATTTCCTTATTATCTTTGGAACACCATCTGGAGTGACACGTCCGTAGAAATCCTTCTCACCCACAAGAACGACTGGTGCCATACTGCATGCACCGAGACATCTCACTGGATGGACGGAGAACAACCCATCCCCGGTAACCTCCTCTGCTTCGACACCGAGTTCCTCCAAGAACCTTTCAAGAACCTTATCACCACCCTTTATATAGCAAGCGGTTCCCAAGCATACCTTTATCTGGTATCTCCCAACGGGTTTTGTGGAGAAGAAGTTGTAGAACGTAACCACACCGTATATTTGGGATGGTGGGATCTTCAATTTCTCGGATATGAATTCCATAACATCTCTCGGTAGCCATCCAAAGATATCCTGAGCTTTGTGAAGAATGTTTATCAACATGCTCGAATCGCAATTCAAATTCTCGATGTAATCTTCAAGTTCCTGAAACTTCTTTTCCCTTTCCGCGTTTTCCTGCGATATCTTCAACTTCTGCACCTCCTTGCTTGTTAATAAATTCACTTGCATCTGTGATGTATTATACTCAATTTTGTAGAATCTTCCAAGGAAAAATCCTTGAATGTATCAAAAGATTTTCCTTATTTACCCCAGATGATGAATGAGTATATTGGTGCACCGCTATGACGATCCTTTTCTTAAAAGCTTTCCTGCGGGTGAAGATGGTGGTCTCGAATGAAGGGGAACTTTTCGATACTTACTGTTGATCTCCAACATAACCCAACTTTTTTCTTACTGCCCTTTTGCTAAAGTAATATAAGAGTAGAAAAACCAAGAATCCCAGTAAACCTATTAACTTTGAAAATTTAACAACAACTGTTCCCATTAATAAGGCTACAAGGTAAAAACTTGAAGCATACCAAAGATCTCCCAATGTGAAATATATGAACGAAGTTGTTGCCCTACCACTGTAACCTGCAAAAATGGGAGCGATCTTACCGATCCAAGGGATTATTTTACAAAAGAGAGGAAACAATTTCCTGTTATTTTCAAATGTGGTATGTCCCACATTTAAAATTCTCATTAGCATACTTAAAAAAGGATTGTTGATCTTCTCTTTTTCAATTTCTTTCTTCTTCAAAAACTTTTTCAGAGCAATTCCAACTAAATAAAGCAAACTATCCCAGGCTATTAATCCTAAGAATACAAGGATAAAGGAAATAAAACAATTCAGTTTCCTTAGGGCAACCATAATTCCAGCTGCAATTATAAAAAAAGGTATACCCGAGTTGTCCACCAAGAAGGTGCCAAAAAATATGAGAGTATAACCACGTTCTTCAACTGCCTCAAGGACCTGCCCCAATGCTTCCATACACGCTCACCTAAGGGGGAAACACTTTAATAAAAAACTGTGGTGCTATAATTATAGCATAAAGAAAAGATGTTTTTGCTATAGGGAGGGATCGACTGTTGAGAAATACGGTGATTTCCATAGCAAATGAAAAGCTTTTCCATGGCAGGTTGAAACAATTTGTAGACTTTGTAGTTGCATTCGTTTTGTTGATTCCTGTTCTTCACACTCTTTGGAAAGTTGAAATTGTTAAAACAATTGGGTATTCTATATTTGCGGTGGGAAGTGTTGCTCCGGATATTTATGAGAGAATCGTGAAACAGATCTTGCCCACGAGTTTGAAGTTATCCATGAGATTCTCGGTGGTTCTTCATTCAATTTTTGGTCAATTTTTAGATTTCTACGAAAAGTTTCCTTTTTGGGACGAGTTGTTACACTTTTATGGTTCAATGGTGATTACGTTTTTTTTCTTCTGTACCATTTCAAGAAAATCAAAATTCTGGGATGTGCAGGATAAGGGAAGAATTCTTCTTTCTTTTCTTCTTGGAGTATTTTCTGGTGTTTTGTGGGAAATTGCAGAGTTTATTACGGATAAACTTTTTGCTTATACTACGCAGCATAGCTTAGATGACACGATGTGCGATTTAATTGTTGATTGCCTTGGAGCATATTTGGTTGCGAAAATTCTGTACAAAAAAACTCAAGGAAGGTTTTTTTGGCACCCCAAAAAACAAGTTGGGAAGTAATTATATTAACGAGAGGGAAGCCTTATAATCGTGGTTGATGAATGATGTGGATT
>QNAU01000185.1 GCA_003641545.1 Thermotoga sp. | reverse complement strand
GGAATGGAGTGAGAAAAATGAGTGATGATCTTTTCATGGGAGTGGACATAGGCACGACGAATTTGAAGGTCGGTGTGTTCGATGGTGAAGGTAATCCAGTGCGCACGTCGAGATGTGGATACAGGAGAACGACACTGAAACCGAGGATCAATCCTCTCGTGTGGTGGGAAACTTTTCTCGAGATGATTTCGGAGATACCGGATGATATTCTGAGAAGGATCAGGGCGATATCTGTTGTTGGACATGGACCGACGATCGTTCCCATTGGAAGAAATGGTGAAGTGGTGGGCAAGGCTATAACGTGGCTGGACAAATCGGGCGAAGAACTCGTGGAAAAGTTGCTGAAAGATGGACTGGACATGATGACGGCAATATCCACAGCGAAGCTCATATCGCTGAAAAAAGAATTGGAGAACTCAAATGCTGAAAAAGTATACATTCTTCAACCACACGACTATCTCGTATTCATGATGACCGGGAAGATAACGAACTCATCTTTCAACGAAAGAGGATACATGCCCTGGTATGAGGAATTCCTCGAAAAGTACGAACTCCTCGACACCTTTGAATTACCCGAATTCTTTGAGACCACCCAAGTCATAGGCAAATTCGTGAATTCCAAAAGATACGGTTTCTCCGATGAAGTCATGGTGATCGCTGGAACTATAGATTTCGTTTCGTCCATCGTTGGAACTGGAACGGTAAAGAGTGGGCTACTCTGTGATGCGGGTGGAACATCGCAGGGGCTCACGTTGTGTCATGAGAAAAAAGGGGAATGTAGAGGTCTCATAATCACCCCGTTTTTCTTGGACGGTCTTTGGAAGATAAGTGGAGTCATAAACACATCCGGAGGAGCTCTGGAATGGATTTCCAGAATGTTGAAAAAGGATGTGGATGAGCTTGTGGATGGAACAGATCCATATTCTCCAACTTCCATCGTGTTCCTTCCTCACCTGAACGGAGAGAGAAACCCCGATTGGAATCCGGATGCGAAGGGTGTATTCTTCGGTTTGAGCTTGGACACGGATGAGATTCTGATCGTTCAAGCGATGATGGAAGGAATATGTTTTGCCATGAGGGACATCATAGAACGAATGAAGGAATGTGGGTTCAACATAGATCACATCAGAGTGGCAGGAAAGCAGGCTTTTTCGAACAAGTGGAACATCTTGAAGACGAATGTAGTCGGTGTGCCGATCGAAATTCCAAAGGTGAAGGAAGCGGATGTCCTCGGTTGTGCGATATTCGCCATGGTTGGATTGATGGGGGATGAACTGACGAATGTCGTCGAAAGAGTAGTGAGGATAGAAGAAAGGGTGTATCCGAATCCTGAGGTTCACGATGAATATTCAAAAAAATTCGAGATATATCTTGAAATGAAGAAAAAGTTGAGAGACCTCTTTCCAAGACTGAAGGAATGATCTGTGAATCTCTTGCCTGGCAATCAACATTCATCGCATTGACAGAAGTTGATATAGGAAATATTATATTTTCAACGTGCGCGTATGAAGGATGAAGGGAAAATCAAGCAAAGGTGGTGAGTAAAAGGTGGGAGTCTGTAAGAGAAGATGTCTTGAGATCATCATATGTCCCGACAGGGAAAAGCTCGGCATCGAATCTGCGAATCACACTGCCGATTTGATCAAGAAACTACTCTCAGAATTTCAAGAAATCAACATGGTTTTCGCCTCCGCCCCTTCTCAAGAAGAATTTCTCGAGTATCTGTCGAAGGTCGAAGATATAGAATGGGGAAGAATAAACGCATTCCATCTGGATGAGTACTTAGATCTTCCCCCAGATTCTCCCAAGAGATTTTCGAAATTTCTCGATGAGAAACTTTTCAAACGTGTGCCGTTCAAGAAAGTTCATTACATTGATCCATACGGAGATGAGAAACCCGAGATACTCTGTGAACGTTATGAAAATCTGTTGAAGAGGCACTCCATTCACATAGCCTGCATAGGCATCGGAGAGAATGGACATATAGCCTTCAACGAACCGAGCGTTGCCGATTTCAACGATCCAAAGCTGGTGAAGATCGTGAAACTTGATGAAAGATCGAGGATACAACAGGTCAACGATGGATGTTTTGAAAAACTGGAGGATGTTCCAAGATTCGCCATAACCATGACCATACCAGCCATAATGAGTGCGAAGCACATAGTATGCGTTGTTCCAAATGAGAGAAAAAGCCAGGCGGTGAGGGACACCCTTGAAGGTCCGATAACACCAAAGTGTCCCGCGAGCGTGTTGAGAAGGCATTCATCCGTTACCATCTTTCTCGATGGAGAAAGTGCCAGACTTCTTGGAAAGGGGTGAAAATGTGGATGGGTTGAAAATTTACCATGACAAGATCAAAGATTTGATCGATGAGATAATCGAAAAGGAGAAGGGCTCGATAGAAAAGGCAGCCAATCTCATGGCAGATGCGATCGAAAGGGATGAGTTGATCCATGTTATAGGTCCAGGTGGACATTCGAACATGGGAGCTTATGAGATGTTTTACAGAGCGGGTGGGCTCGTTCCTGTGAACGCCATTCTCGATCCAGGAACGTTGATAAGCATGGGAGCGAGAAGGTCAACCATAATAGAGAGAACACCTGGATACGGAATATCTGTCTTGAAAGCGTTCGATGTGGATGGAGGAGTATTGATAGTTGTGAATGCCTACGGTATAAATTCCATGTGTATCGATGTGGCACTGGAAGGAAGAAGGAGAGGAATACCAACGATAGGTGTAACAAGCAAGGAATTTTCCGATAGGGTCCCGAAAGATCATCCCGCGAGACATCCAAGCAAGAAGAATTTGTATGAAGTTGTCGATGTCCACGTGGATAATCACATGCCATACGGAGATGCGATCGTGAAATTGGAGAAAATAAATAGAAATATTGGTCCGGTTTCAACGATCCTCAACTCGTTCGTTCTGAATCTCATGACCATTCGGACGATCGAACTTCTCATAGAGAGGGGAGTTGAACCTCCAGTCTGGGTCAGTTCAAATGTGCCCGGTGGAGATGAGATGAACAAAGAATACTTGAGAAAATACGTTGGAAGGATAAGGCTACTTTGAACCTCCCACGTCATATTGTATGGTGAATATGTTAGAATAAATTTACAACTTGACTCACGGAGGTGTAATACATTGGCAGAAATAAAGGAAAAGGTGGATAGATTAGAGGAAGCATTGATAGAACTCGCAAAAGCACAGAGAAGAACCGAAGACAAATTGCAAGATTTCAAGGACTGGAGCCAAAAAAACATAGAGGAAATAAGGAAGGAAATTGAAGAGTTCAAAGAATGGACAAAGCAGAACATAGAAGGGATGAAGAAGGAGACAGAGGAGTTCAGAGAATGGGCTAAACAAAATCTGGAGAGAATACAAAGATCATCCGATGAGTTCAAAGAATGGACAAAGCAGAATATAAGGGAGCT
>QNAU01000184.1 GCA_003641545.1 Thermotoga sp. | reverse complement strand
TAATGTCGACGCATCTATTGGAAGTTTTTTCAAGATCTCACACTGACATATCTCGCCTTTTTCCAACATCTTCAGTATCTCGATTCTCCACTTGCACGAGAGTGCTTTGAATATCTCCTCCATGTAGATTCCTCCAATCGATCGTATTCTGTGGAAATTATACAGCATCTGTTCACAAACTTTTGTGGTATCACCTACGGATCTTGTGATAGCATATATGAGGATAGTGTTGGAATGTGAGCTAAGTTTGGTAAGTGTCTTCATCAAAATCCAAGGTGGCGAGCTTAAAGGTGAAAATGATGGATGATGGGATGAAGAGTCACGAACAATTGAAATTGTGGATTGAGGAAAAGAAAGATTTCCCCGATAAAAAGATACCCATACTTTTCAGAAATTCCATTCCCGAGATACCTTCAACCACCTACGGTACCTTTGCCATCTACAAATATCCAGCGAAGTTTATTCCTCAAGTTATCGCTTTTGTATTAAAAAGGTACGCCAAGCGGGGAATGAAAATATTTGACCCGTTCGCCGGTTATGGAACGGTAGGTATTGTATCGCGAATTTATGGATACGAATACGAATTATGGGATTTAAACCCAATAATCGATGTCATTCATGAAACTGCAACTATGAAGCCACCGAGAATAAATGTTGTGGATTTAGTAGAAGAACTGAAGAATTCGAAGAGGGAATTCATACCAAAGTGGTCAAACTTGAATTACTGGTTTCCGGAAGAATTCATTCCGATCCTCTCAAAAGCTTGGGGGTTTGTTCATTCGTTGAATGATGAGATCAAATATATTCTTCTGATACCTTTAATCAATGTAACGAGATATTTTTCCTACGGCGATGAAAAGGTTCACAAGTTGTATAAATCAAAGTATTCCAAGAGAAAGATCGAGGAACTTTTGAAGAAAGATTGGAAAAGAATATTTTACACAATGCTCGAAAAAGAAGTGTACAATTTATTAAGAAAGATTATAGAATATAATTATCTTAGACCAAAGGAGGTAAAATACAGGATAAGATCCGGAATAGATACTCTGGAAACAAAGTTGGACTATGAGGTGAATATCCTCATAACGTCTCCGCCCTATCTGCAGGCTCAGGAATATATAAGATCAACGAAATTGGAATTATTCTGGTTAGGTTATGATGAGAACTATATAAGAAATTTGAGTAAAAAAGAAATCCCATACAGATCGGTGGACAGGATGGAAATCCACTCTGAAAAATATTATGAATTCAGAGATAGAATAGAAGAACCTCATCTTAGAATGTTGTATGACAGGTATTTCCATGCCATTCTGAATGTTTTTGCATCGCTTGGTGAGAAAGTAGCAAACTACATGTGTATCTTCGTTGGACCTGCAAAAATAAGAACAATACCGATACCTATAGATGACATAATAATCGAACATCTACAAAGCTTAGGCTGGAAACATGAGGTTACATTCATCGACACCATAGTTTCACGGGTTATGTTTGAATCCAAGATTAACCCAGCATCCGGTGAAAGAGACGGTAGGATAAAAACGGAACATTTGGTGATCCTGAAGAAGGAATGAATGAAATGTATAGAATCCTGAGAAGTGATTTGAACAGACCGGGTAAGTTCAGAGAGAAACTGTGTAATTATATCTCGAACCTCAAGATGGAAATCTTAAAGCACTATGGTGTTGATTTCGATCCTGAAGAGATAGGGGATCTGCTGCTTTCCGTTTGTAGAAGTGATGATTTCAACGTGATTTATCGCAATGGGAATAAACTATTTTTAAACGAATCACGGGTTCAAGAATGGGTGGACAGAAAGCTAATACCAAATACCGTGATTGTAAGCATGGACGATGAGGATATAGTGAGGTTATTAGTGTTCTGCATGGAGATGACATATCGAATGTTCAGTGGTGGCACAAGGGCGACAATCACTCAGAAAGGATTCAGACAAAGAAGAAGAACCTTTGAGTCGATCCTTGTGGATCAATTTGTAGGAAAGCTGGGAGAAGTCTTCGTTAAAAAATTCCTTGAAGCAAACTATCCAGTAAGTGTTGAATTGGATTGGAAAATATCCACGCAGATTGGGAAATATAGAAACGATATTGTGAATGCCAGAAAAAATGTCAGTGTAAAATCTTCACCAACATTGGCAGGAATATGGGCGGAAGCTGATATGGGATACGATTATGGGATCATGGTTAAATGTTCCGTCCCGCAACAACCAATATTGCAGTTTTTTATCGAAGTGTGTGGTTTCTCAAGATTACTGGATTTTGCAGAAGAAAAGATACCATCTGGAGATGACCTTTTTAAAGATTATCTCAACAAAATCAGAAGTAGGGTTGAGAAATACAGATGTGGTGAAATTCAAACATCGTTGAAAGGAATCATTTGCGGTTATTTCAAAACCTCCGAATTCTCTCCAATAAGAGAAGGAACCGAATTACCGTATTTGGGTGTGGTTAGAGAGAAACGATTCTTGGTTCCCATCGATCAACTAAGATGGTCAAAAGATGACTGGAAAAAATTTCTGGAGGATGTGGGACTTTTGTGAATTCATCGTTAGAAATAGGGATAAAAACGGTATTGCTAAATTTATTAAAGAAAGGTTCACTGAGAGGTATATTTCTCCAGTGAAAGATGGTAAACAGAAAAGTGGCTTTGCAATTATGGCTTTGTCATGTTTAATGATTGAAGCTTTAGAATCCTTTCGTGATAGGTGGAAAAGTACTAGAAATAAATCTAAGAAAGCTTTCAAATCATTGAGAAATAGTTGTTCAATAGAATCCACTGGATAATTCTCCTGTGAATCCTTTCTATCCTCACCATCGTGGAAAATCAGGATGGCTGGAGGGATACGATGATAACCGAGGGGAAGGTAATAAAAGGCCCATTCTGGAAGGAACCAGTCAAGGTTGAGAAAGTTGAAGAAATTGGCGGTTATGTTCGCATTGTGGGATCAACAACTCATTCGAAAAAATACGTGGATCAGATCATAAAGAGGGAAGAAGTAAATAAATTGGAAATGGTGGAATCGCATCTTGATTTTTTCTCTAACCCGGAAAATGTCTTTTTCGTTGTAGAAGCTACACGCTTCAAATATGCTTCGATTTTCGATCCACTCCTCGCGATGAACGTTTCCAAAATAGATCCTCTTCCCTTCCAAATAGAAGCTGTGTATGGTTATGTTTTGAAACAACCACGCATAAGATTTCTCATCGCTGATGATCCGGGGGCGGGTAAAACTGTGATGGCAGGCTTAATTCTCAAGGAATTGAAACTTAGAGGACTCGTGAAGAGGATACTGATCGTTATACCGGGACACCTGAAAGAACAGTGGATAAGAGAGCTAAAAGATAAATTCGATGAAACTTTCACCGCTATATTCGATAGGAGTGTTTTCAACAACAATTACGGTGAGAATCCATGGGAGAAAAACGACCAGAT
>QNAU01000183.1 GCA_003641545.1 Thermotoga sp. | reverse complement strand
TCATACTCAGATACACGGGAAGGAATGGAAAATTCGGTGCGAGCGAAGCGAGGGCAGAATTCGTGGGAAAATTGAGGATTCTTCTGAACGAGAATGGTGTGATATGGCAGGCTGGAGAATTGGGAAAGGTGGATGTTGGAGGTGGTGGAACGGTAGCAAAATTCTTCGCGGAGTTGGGAATGGATGTCGTGGACATGGGACCTCCCGTTCTCAGCATGCACTCACCGTACGAGCTCCTCTCCAAGGCGGATCTTCACGAAACGATACAGGCTTATCGTGTCTTCCTCGAGAAATTCTCCTGAGCAAATATATGACATCTCAACGGCGGTGAATCTTCACCGCCATTTTCTTTTTTTCCATCTTCAGAACGTAAAGACCGATTTTGTATTTGTAGATGATCCTTCCACCTTCGATCGATAATGGATATTTCGATCTGAGAAAGAAATATCTCGGAAAATGCGATCCTTCCGGAAGTTTCACGATGATCTCATCCTTCCCAAATGTGATCCTCGGAATCTCCTTGAAATAATGTATGAACAGATCGGCTGATTCGTATCCAAAGTGATTCCTCAACCATGGATACAGCGATTTCAATTTCGTCAGAAATTCCTCGAGACTCTCAACCATCCCCTCCCAACTCTTGTTCTTCGGATTCCTGTCAGTCGAGAACAGATCATCCGGATGGAGAAAGTATTGAAAGGTTCCAAAATTCATGATGACGGAGACAGAATCGCTCATGAGCTTGTCGATGGGATAATATCCAGCGGTGGTCCTTGGAAGAAGTATCGTATCACCGCGCAGTTCGAATTCATCCAGCGTCTTCTCTTTGTCCGTAAAATAATATGTTCCAATCACACGTATCGATGGAAAGATTCTTTTCAACATCTCAACACCGAATTCATCTATCACGTTGTTCGGTGCGACATAACTCACGGGATCGTATTCTTCTCCCATGATGGTTCTGAGAAAAGCCTTGAGATACTTGAGCGATTCCAAGAGATTCTCCTTCTCCCAGTTCTCCTTTGTGAGTGATTTGTGGTTGTACCCGTGAAGACCGAGTTCGAACTTCATCTCCTCCACATTCTTCAGTTCCCTCATGGGATAGGGGGTCTGGAGGAATTCCGAGAAATCGAAGGGCCAACGGTTTCTACCGTTGTAACTCGTTATGAGCAGGGTTGTGTATTTTATGTTGAGTTTTCTCGACAGGTTGACCATATCTTTCCACCATATGTTGTAATAAAATTCTCCATCCGTTACATCGCCGAATTCTTCCGTTATCTTCTTCCTCATGATGCCGTAAGATGGGAGTGGAAAATCATCCAGAAAGATCGTGTAACTGTTCAAGATGGAGTGTATGAAGAATTCTCTCGATTCGGATAGAATCTGCACGAACAGCCCTCTGGTATATTTGTTGATCAGTTTCAGAGGAAAGTAGATCATCCTGCCCTTCCCGTATTTCAGAATCCACGATACCGTTTCACCGTTGGATGTGAGGAGGGGTTTAGAGTTCAACGGTGGAGGAATCACCCCGACTTCAGCTTTGATGAGAAACTTGTAATCCTTGGGAAACGGGAACAGTTCATCCAATTTCAAGCCATCCACGAGGATTCTTTTCACACCATCGGAAAGAAGCACCAATCCTCCTCCGTTTTCGACGTAATCCAAAATCTTCGGGTCATCTATTGGAAATCTTCCTTCTATTTGAACGATGGCGATGTATCCGCTCAGAAATTTTGGCAATTTCCTCTTCCACTCGAATGGTATCTGGGCAAGTTCGAGCGCACGTTCGACGTCTTCATTTTCATTTCCGAGTACCAGCACTTTACTCTTTTTCCCCATACCGCTCAAAATATCGAATATCACTCTATGGAAGTTGAACACCATTCTGTTTTCATCATCGGTGAAGTAATCGAACAGGATGATACCGCCTCTCGGACCGATCATCGCCACGGGATACCATCTTTCGCCGTCCGAGACTTTCAG
This sequence comes from Thermotoga sp., assembly GCA_003641545.1. Classification (GTDB taxonomy): domain Bacteria; phylum Thermotogota; class Thermotogae; order B21-G9; family B21-G9; genus B21-G9. The sequence goes on along the minus strand of QNAU01000183.1, from coordinate 1,464 downwards.
AATGGTTTCGGTGTATTCGCCGAACACGTGGTAATCCTCAACATCCCTATCCCGCGTAAAATTCGGATCATTCACCTCGAGATACCTTTCATTCAGATCCAGATCGAGTATCTTTATTCTCTTCCATCCGTATCTGTAGGTGATCCCGAGTAGGTTGAAAACTGAATTCAAATCGAGAAGCGTCGGATTGTCTCCACCCTCATCTTGAATTGCGCCTATGTTGTTGATTATGAGGATCTTCCCACCCTTCATGAGGAAGGAGGAAAGTTCTCGAAGATAATTTTTGGCATTTTCCATCTTGGGAGAGTAATACCATGTTACGATGAAGTCGAAATCATCGAGCTTCAACTTTACCTTCTCCACGTCCATCATTTTATATTTTTCATCCAACTCCTCGAGGACCGGAACTATATATCTCTTGAAGAAGGATTCACCGTATCCTCCTTCCGAACCCTTGTAGAGAAGAAGAGTCATGGAGAAGGATGAGGTTAAAAAGATCATCGTTATCGCGATGAGGATCATCCTTCTCATTCTTTCAAAGCCCCCGCGGTCAAACCCTTTATGAAGAATCTACCGAGGAATATCAGGACGAGGATACCCGGGATGGAAACTATAGCAGCACCGGCCATGAGCATGTTCCACTGCGCGACATATGAACCCTTCAATCCAGCGAGTGTAGGTATGGCAAGCCTCGTGGTTGGATCCCTACTCAAAGACAACGCTATTATGAATTCATTCCAAACGTTCGTGAAGGTAAGAACCGCAGCTGAGGTTATACCCGCGAGTGATATGGGAAGGAGTATGCTGAAATAGAACCTCGTCGGTGTGCACCCATCCAAAGAAGATGCTTCATACAGTTCCTTCGGTATCGTTTGGAAGAAAAGGGAGGTTGTCAGTATAGCCATCGGGGTGTTCAGTATGACGTAAGCTAAGATCATCCCAGCGAAGGTGTTGAACAGACCCATGTCAACTATGAGCCTGGTCAGAGGGATGAGGAATATCTGGTAAGGTAAGAATGTGACGATAGCTATGCTGAAGAACAATCTTGACTTCCATCTGAATTTGAATATGGCAAGAGCGTATCCACTCCACGAACCTATGAAAACCGTTATGAGTGTTGCGGGGATGCTGACCAAGAAGCTGTTCTTCAGGGAGTTTTTCAGCGTGTTGAAAGCCATGACCCAGTTCTCCGTCCTGAGCTCGGTCGGGGGCCTGAGGTAATTTCCTGAGTTTATCTCAGAGAGAGGTTTCAAGGAAGCCGAGAACATCACATACACGGGAAGTATCCATACCACTATGAGGAAGAGGATCACGATGAGAGCTATGACCTTTCCAAACCCTCTCATTCCATCCACCTCGCCATCATCCACTTGGAAAGTGGCACGAGAACTACTATGGAGATCAACAGAATTATCACCGCAACCGCAGATCCAACGCCGACCATGAGCTGTCTGAAGGTTATCC
>QNAU01000182.1 GCA_003641545.1 Thermotoga sp. | reverse complement strand
TGATAGCATGTCCTGTGCTGATTTTGCATTGCTGTCCGCCGCGGATGCGAATTCTTCAATATTCGCCGTTATTTCTTCAAGTGATGCGGAGTTGTCTTCCGCTTCTTTGCTTATACTGTTCATTGAATTTGCAAGATCATTGAGATCTGCTGACACATTTTGAGTAGTTGCAGAAAGTTCTTCAGATGTTGCACTCAAATCATTTGTTGCTTTATTTACCGTGGTCAGTACATCCAAAAGTATACCTCTGAGTTTTTCCACGGACTGTGCCATTCGTCCTATTTCATCCCTACTTTTTATTTTCTCTATTTCTATGTTCAATACCCCGTTGCTGATATTGTCGATGAGGGTCATCACTTTTCTGACAGGTTTTATCAGGCTCTGTGTTGTGATGAACGTTATCACCAGAGCGAATACCACAGCAACGATGCCCCATATGTAAACCTGAACATTCGCATTTCTGAGCTGTTTCACCTGCAGAACATCCAGATTTTCCACTACTTTTCTGAGCACATCGTTTATTCTTTCTGCCTTTGAAATTATACTCGTGTACAACGCTTCATCGAAATGTTCCAGATCTACAGATTTTACCGAATTTATCAGTGTTTCTATCTCTGATATAGCCTGCTCAAGGATTTCTCTGTTTCTCTTTGAATAAGACTTCAAGTTTGCTTTGATATCCTTTGCGGTTTTATCAAGATCGGATAACGCCTGTTTCAGTTTTTCTTCGTTCTTCATCTGAACAGCAACGAGTACGTCGGATTTTGCCAATGCGATTTCAAAGACACGATCATTCACAAAACGAGTGCTTTCCACGACACGGCGTACCGATGAAAGGTTGAAAAGTGTTAAAGCACAGAGCAATGTCACGATAACAATGACAGCCCCAAAACCCAAAAGAAGCTTACCTCTTACACTTTTCATAAATCTGCCCTCCTTACTTGATAGAATTCTTTCATTCTCAGAGTCAATATCGAGGATCTTCTGTTCACCTCCTCCCATATTCTGTTGATTTCCTCATGGTATTTTACGAACGTCTCAAGAACCCGAGTATTGAAATGATGAGGTTTTGTTCTCTCATCACCATTCAAAATGATTTCCATCGTTTTTTCATGTGGCAAAGCGTCCTTGTACGGCCTTTTCGATCGCAACGCATCGTAAACATCAACAAGTGCCACTATTGCTGCCACCAGTGGTATTTCACCTTCTTTCAATCCAAATGGATATCCAGATCCATCCATTTTCTCATGGTGATAAAGAGCAATTTGTCGTGCTATTCTGAGTCTTTTCAGTTTTCCTATAAGCATGGCACCATATATGGTATGTTTTTCCATCATTTCAAATTCTTCTTTCGTCAACTCCCCAGGTTTTGAGAGAATTTCCCTTGGGATGAGCAATTTACCTATATCATGGAGAGGTGCAAAATGTCTCAGATCCTCAACCATCTCTTCCTCCAGTCCCATTTTTTCTGCTATGAATGCTGAGATCTCACCAATTCTTATGATGTGATTTCCGGTGGGTTCGTCATATCCTTCCGCTATCATTGACAGCTGTGCACTGAATTCATAGTATGATTTCAAAAGTTCATCCTGGGATCGCTGTAACTCCTGATAGGATGCTTTGAGCTCCTCATTCATTGATTCTATTTCCTCATAAGATGAGGTGAGTGTTTCAGCCATTCTTTGATAACAGTTTAGAAGTTCCTGCACCTCCCTGATGGGAGATTCCACGAGAACTTTGGGTGGCTTGAATGTCTTTCCTTTTTCAAAGTCTTTCATGCTTTCCTCGAGATGCTTTAGAGGTTTAATGACAGATTGAACCAATCTTCTTTCAAGTGATCCGCCGAGAACACCGGTGAGAATAAGGGTGATGAGGGTGGAATAAAATATGATGTACCGCCAGTGATGTACTTTTGACGCATTGAAAGACACCAAGATGCCGAGTTTTGGGGAAAGCCTGTTCCTTTCAAATGGGGGAGTGAAAGGGTAATAAGCCTTTATTGTGGAACCATTTCTTAAATACAAAGGAGTATCCATATCCAGGGCATTTTTCAAGTGCTCTATATCTTCCTTAGACTCCAATGGTTCGAAAACTTTCGAAACTGGGGTTAAATTCTGATAATATATGCCTATTTTATCAACCAGGTCCAGTTTCTCCATATTCTTTATAGATTGCATAAAGCGGTTCGGATCCTTTCGGAAAACGGAAAGAGAGACTTTCAAAAACAAATCAAAGGATATTCTCATATAAAAATTAATTATGAAAGTATCTGGATTATCAAAGCTTTCGAAGCTTTGTATCTTGTAATCTCTCAATTCCATAGAAAGGATCTGAGTGGGGACCTCAATGCTGGAGTTAGTTTTCTGTATATTTGAAAACAGGACATCTCCTTGCAGGTTGAACAAGGTATAGTCGATTTTCATTATCTCACTTGTTGTCGCCGTTTTTTTGAGTTCCAATATGCTCGTTTTTATGAAATTCTTCAGAGAACTTATATCTGTGTGTTCATCTGCTTCATATTTTATTTTATCGAACATTCTGAATACCAGCAGTTTGTATGGATACTCGAAAGTGTAAAGTGTGTTGAAAGTGGTTTCAAGAAGGTTTCCAATGGAGGTGGTTATGATTTGTTTGAGATAATCCAGCTGCTTTTTCTCAACATTTAATAAGACTAATTCAGCTATTATAATAAAAGATACAATAATCAGTATAATAACTAACCAGAGCCGAGAAACAAGGTATGTTAGGATTTTGGTTTGCTTTTTTTGCTGGTGTTCTTGAAGAATCATGTTTCAATTAACCTCCACTTTATTCTATATTATTTTTTCTTTTTTTTGGTTAAGAAAAAATAAATATTTCGATAGGGATTACAATATGTGTTCCATGAATAAACTGTGTTTATTGTTTTATTGTATCTCTTTAAAAGTGATAAGGTTTCCAGTCTATTTGATGACGCAATTCACCACCATCGATCAGAGATGGAATATCGGAAGTGGAAGAAGAAATATTCATCGGGGAGGGATACAACATGGATAGAAAAATGAGGACTTTCATAAAGGCGCTGAGGTTGATGGAAAGGGCGAAGAACGAATTGAGCAGGTACAAGGAACTGAGGAGAAAAGCGGAGTATCTTGAAAAACTAATGAACGACTGGGAAAAGGAAATGATCCTTTCCCTCGAGATGGAAAAAAGATAAATGGCGGAGGCGGTGGGACTCGAACCCACAAGGGTCAAAAGACCCACCGGTTTTCGAGACCGGCTCCTTAGCCGATTCGGACACGCCTCCGTTTCCGTTTGAATAAAATAGCAAAAAAATTCTTGAAGGTCAAGCTTAGCGGATCCGTCTTTACGTAGCTGTATAATAACGCTAAGAGAGTTTGTGGGTATTCACAAGAATGGGGTGCATTATCAGTACAACTTGTTGACAACTGCCTTTGCAGTTTCTTC
>QNAU01000181.1 GCA_003641545.1 Thermotoga sp. | reverse complement strand
TCCATGTTAAAATGATCCTGTAATCTTTCGAAAGGGATGAGAGTATGAATCTTACAAATTTCATGCCGGTTTTGAGAATAGGAAATCTCGAAGCCAAGATACCGATAATCCAAGGTGGAATGAGTGTCGGTATATCACTCTCCAATCTATCGTCCGCGGTGGCGAACGAAGGTGGGATCGGTGTCATAGGTTCTGCAGGAATAGGAATGTTTGAGGAGGATTTCAACAAGAATTACAAGGAGGCAAACAAAAGGGCATTGAGGAAGGAAATAAGGAGGGCAAGAGAAAGAACGGATGGAATAATAGGTGTGAACATAATGGTTGCTTTGACGGATTTCGATGATCTTTTGAAAGTTGCCGTGGATGAGGAGGTAGATGTTGTTCTATCCGGTGCTGGATTGCCTTTGAAAATCCCTGTGGAATATTTCGAAAACCGTAGGACAAAGTTTATCCCAATAGTTTCATCTGCGAAAGCTGCGGATTTGATACTCAGATACTGGGAGAGAAGTTATGGCGAGATACCGGATGGCTTCGTGGTGGAGGGACCGATGGCTGGAGGGCATCTCGGTTTCAAAAAGGATCAAATAGATGATCCAAGGTATTCACTTGAAAACATCCTTCAGGCTGTCTTGATGATAGTCGAAAGATATTCGAGAAAACATTCGAGGGAGATTCCAGTCATCGCTGCGGGTGGTATATACACGGGCGAAGACATCTACGAGTTCATGAAGCTCGGTGCAAGTGGGGTTCAGATGGCTACGAGATTCGTTGCCACTTATGAATGCGACGCATCGATGGAATTCAAGATGGCGTATATAAACGCGAAGAAGGATGATTTGATCATAATAGACAGTCCCGTGGGACTTCCAGGAAGGGCGATAAGAAGCGAATTTTTGGATGATGTTGCGAAAGGAAAACGCAAACCATTCAGGTGTTTTTGGAAATGTCTCAAATCATGCGATTTCAGGAAATCGCCTTACTGTATAGCGGACGCTCTCACAAATGCGAAGGGAGGTAATCTCAAAGACGGATTTGCCTTCGCGGGTGCCAACGCCTACAGGATAAGTAAGATGATGTCCGTGAAAGAGTTGATCGCGGAGTTGATAAGAGGGTATGAAAAAGCGAGGAGGGATGATGAGAATATTCGGGAAAAGGTTGAGGCTTCTCAGGGAGAGGAATAATATGAGTCAGAGGGAACTCGCGGAAAAACTTGGACTTTCCACCATGGCAATTTCCAACTACGAATTGGGGAAGAGAGAACCGGATGTGGACACGATAATGAAATTGGCAAGGATATTCAACGTTTCCGTTGCGTATCTATTGGGTGAGGTGGATGACCCGAAGAAACAACCAGGGGAGGTTAAACTGATCATCCACGATGAAAAAGTTGTCAAATACGTTCCCGTCTTCTCAACCTCGATATCCGCAGGAAACGGTATATTTCCCGATTCTTTCTACCCCTTAGAGTACGTTCCCATAACGCGCAAGGATGTGGATTACGTGTTCAACGTCGAAGGAGACAGCATGGAACCTGAGATAAAGAACGGAGGAAGAATCCTGGTGAAAGCCACAACTGATATAAATGAAGGGGATATGATCGTGTGCCTTTTTCATGGAATGATATACGTCAAGTATTACCATAAACTGGATGACGACAAGATCATGTTGACGTCGGAGAACAAAGAATATCCCCCGATGGTGATAGATCGTGAGGAGTTCATAATAATAGGGAAGGTGGTCGAAATAAACAATCCACCGAAATCTGAGAAATTCAGGAAGAGATGATCATAGTTCCTATTCCCTCATCGCTGAATATTTCCAATAAAACTGCATGTGCGATCGTTCCGTTTATTATGTGAACCGTTTTAACTCCCTTCTCCATGGCTGAAATTGAGTATTCCACCTTTGGGATCATCCCGCCTTTCAGGGTTCCATCTCTCAAGATCCTCTCAGCCGTTTTTAAATCCATGAGAGACAACAGCTCACCGTTTCTCATCACTCCATCGACATCGGTTAAATATATCAGTTTTTCAGCCCTCAGAGCGGATGCTATTTCCGCAGCAACGTTGTCCGCGTTGACGTTGTAATCGATTCCTTCCTCATCCGAGGCTATGGGAGCTATCACCGGTATGAAGCCACTATCTATTATGGATCTCAACAATTCGGCGTTGACTTTGACTATCCTACCAACAAAACCTATGTCTCCCCTGCTCAAATCCTTCTCGGCAACCAGAAGGTTCCCATCCTTTCCACACAAGCCTATCGCACTTCCACCTTTTGAGTTTATCTTCGAAACTATATCCTTGTTTATTTTCCCAGCCAGCACCATTTCGACAACTTCCATCGTTTTCTCATCCGTCACCCTGAAACCATCCTTGAAAACCGGCTTCATGTTCAATCGTTCCATGAGGATATTTATTTCTGGTCCCCCACCGTGGACGAGAACTGGTTTCATTCCGGTGTATTTCAAAAGCACAACATCTTGTAGGAAGGAGTCTTTCAGATCTTCGCTCATCATCGAACTGCCTCCGTATTTTATCACCACTATCTTCCCGTAAAATTTCTTTATATACGGAAGAGCCTCAAGCAGAACTTTCACCATTTCGTTCCTTCTCAAGTCCTATACCTCCCGTTTATCTCCACGTATTTTTCGGTCAGATCACATCCCCAACCTTTGGTTGAAATGTTCCCAGAATTCATGTCGAGGATGAATCTGAATTCATCTCTCGACATGATCATCTTAGCTTTCGATTCATCGAATTCAACCGGTTCACCCTTCAACATGAGCGCTATTCTCTCATCCCCATCGATACTCTCCAAGTATAGATCCACCAGATTGGGATCGAATTCGACCCCAGAATATCCAGCTGAGGCTATTATTCTACCCCAATTCGGATCTGAACCGTAAACCGCGGTTTTCACCAAGTTGGATGACAGGATGGTTCTCACGATCTTCTTAGCTTCTTCAAAACTTCTCGCACCTTTGACGACAACTTCGAAGATCTTCGTTGCACCCTCCCCGTCTTTGACTATCATCTTCGCCAAATTCTCATTCACATTATTGAATGCATCAAAGAATCTTTGAAATTCCTCATCCTCCAGATCCAGAATATCGTTTTCAGCCTTTCCATTGGCCATGGCTATGACCGTATCGTTCGTGCTCGTATCACCATCCACCGATATCATGTTGTACGTTCGATCAACCGACTCCCTCAGAACTTTGCAAAGGGCTCTCCTTGTTATGTTGACATCGCTCACCACGAAAGCGAGCATCGTAGCCATGTTGGGATGTATCATACCGGCACCCTTGGCTATTCCGAGTATTTTCACAGTTTTTCCCTTTATCTCCAACCTTTTCGCGGATATCTTTGGGAACCTGTCGGTGGTCATTATCGAATTTGCGAAATCTTCAACGTTCTTCCAGGAATTTCCAAGGGTTTGGGACAGAGTTTCGACACCTTTTTTTA
>QNAU01000180.1 GCA_003641545.1 Thermotoga sp. | reverse complement strand
CCCATGCCAACCATGGAGATTATTTCACTCTTGGTTTTGCTGTAAGTAACACCCATATCAGCGAGAATATCACTCGCCGGATTTTTCCCCACCTTGAGAAGTCCGAGCAATATGTGCTCCGTGCCGACGTACGAATGTCCCATCTCTCGGGCTTCTTCCTGTGCGGTTACGAACACTTGAGCTGCCTTTTCTGAAAATTTGTCGAACATGCGTGTCACCTCCAAATCCATAGGTAATTTTACCTTAAAAGGAAAGACTCTCATAGTACCTCAAAAGTTCGGAAATTCGTTTATCGGGTAGTATAATCCATCGAGGGGTGGGTGGGAATGAAAAAATCGCTGATGATTTTGATCCTCTGTTTGCTTTCAATCTTCACCTTCTCGATCAGCTACGAAGAAGCCATCTCACAACTTGGAGAGCTGGGAATATTGAACCCGAAGAATTTCTCAGGCGAGGCGACAGTGACTGGAAACGAGCTCGCATTGAGGCTTTTCTTGACTTATGATGTGATCAACTCCAAGGTGAAAAAGCTCATGTCTGAGATGGAAGACCTGTTCAACCCACTTTCCGAGAAAATGGAGAAGCTCTCCAGCAGGTTGGATAGTATCGAGAAGAGGTTGAGCCTCTACGAAGATTACCAAGAGGATCACAGAAAGCAACTCGAAGAATTCAGAGCGGAATTGTCCGAGATGAAATCTCAACTTCACGAACTCTTTTCGAAGCTCTCAGAGCTGAGACAGAACGGTGGGATAGATTTGAAGGAACTCATCAGATTTCAAAACAGGCTGGATGCGAGGTTGGGAATTCTTGAAGGAAAGATGGTGGAGAACACCACGGATTTGAAGAATTTAAAAGATAGTTTTGAAAAGCTATCCAGAAAGGTTGAAGCTGTCAAAGGACTTCTGGAAGGTGAGATGGCGGATTTGAAAGGTGAGATATCCAAGATCGCGGGGAATTCGGATATCGATCCTCTGAAGAGGGATATCTCGGATCTCAAAGTCAGGATATCGAACATCGAAAAGAAAACCGGTGAACTCGAAACACTTCAGAAAAAACTAGAAAACATGCTCAAAACCGCCTCATCGAATGAAGAACTCCTCTACAAAGCAGTGAAATCCAATCAAGAGGGTTTGAAAGCACTCCAGGAAAATCTGAAAACACTCGATTCGGTGAAAGCGGATAAAACCCAAGTTGAGGATCTCAAAGGGAACCTTGACACATTGAACTGGATCATGTGGGTATCGGTAATCGTATCACTTTTGGGGTTAATCTTATCCCTCTTGGCCCTCTTTAGAGGAGCCTGAGATGGCCAGCATCGTTCGAGATTATTCCCATCATCTCCAATCTCGAGATCTCCGACAGGATCTCTCCTATGGATTTGCCGGTTATCTCGAGCAGATCGTCTACGGTGTCCACTCCTCCTCTTATCAGCTCCAGCACCTCGGATTCGACGTTCGTACTCTCTGAAACTCCCAGGCCGTAGTAAATCGCTATATCCGAGGGGCTGGTCACCGGTATGGCACCGTTTTTGATCAGCCAGTTGGTACCTTCGTTGGAGTATTTCCCTATGTCTCCTGGAATTGCGAACACGTCTCTTCCAAAATCGAGAGCCCAATTCGCCGTTATCAGAGCACCACTTTTCATCGGTGCTTGAACAACCAAAACCCCTGAAGACAAACCCGCTATGAGGGAATTCCTCTCGGGGAACCTGTATCTGGTCGCCCCTTCACCGAGTGGATAAACGCTCAAAACGCAACCGTTCTTCGAAATCTTGTTATATAGAGACCTGTTTCCTCGAGGAGATGGGATATCCACTCCACTAGCCAGAACGGCTATGGTCTTTCCGGTTTCCATCGCCCCTAAATGTGCTTTGGCATCTATTCCAAACGCCATACCACTGACGATGACGAATTCCCTTGAAAGCTCCTTCGCGAACTTGTAGGCGATCTTCTCCCCATAGGGTGTGGATTTTCTCGTACCCACTATGGCGAACTTTCTCCCTTTCAAGACAGAACGATCTCCCAAGCAGAATAGAACTGGTGGAGGATCGGATATCTCCTTAAGAAGTTCTGGATAACAATCGTCCCAGAACGTGATTGTGTGGATATTCGATTCTTCAAATCTCAAACGTTGATTTCTCAGGTGGGATTTTACGTTCTCGATAGCCAAAGGGCTTATCTCCTTCAAAACATCCTCGAAATCCATTTCAACTAGTTCGGACAGGACTTTTACTTTCAACTTCAACTTCCACCAGAGTGCGTGTATCTCCAGTGCGTCCAGGGTCATCACCTCTTACTCTCATAAACCTTGAAAAACGGATCTTTGTGAATCTCACCACTGTCCATAACCATGAAGACGTGAGCACCGTATTTTGGAAACTCAACCAGAACATATCTCCAATCCTTCGCCATCACGAATCCGGCTGTGGCGAATACATCAGCCAGAACAGCATCTTTCGATATAACGGTAACGCTCCTGGCTCCTCTAGCTGGGTATCCCGTTTTCGGATCGAATATGTGGTGATAGCGAATTCCATTTTCAATGAAATATCTTTCGTAATCACCAGAGGTGGCTATAGCTCCTTCTCTGAGGTAAACGTAGTCCACCGCATCCGATGGAGAACCGAAGGGATCCCTTATACCTATAGTCCAAGGAAGCTTGCCGTATTTTGGACCTATTATCTTTATATCCCCACCTGCGTCTATGAAACCCGTTGCGTCTTTATCCACGTTTCTGACGATGTTGTATGCCCTGTCCAGGGCATATCCCTTCACTAATCCCCCCAGATCCAGCCAAACACCGTTTCTCAACCTCACAGCCATGTTCGATCTATCCAGATCCACGTTTTCGTAGCCCGTCTCCGCCAGTTTTTCCTCGATATCCTTCTCATTTGGAACAGAGGTGGGCTTTTTCCTCTCAAAATCGGAGAATCCCCAAAGATCTATCAACTTTCCCAAGGTGGGATCGAACGCCCCATGGGTTATCCTCGCATACCTTATGGCAGCTTCGATTATGGCAAAGGTTTCCTCATCGACCTTCACCCATCCCTTCGAATGGTTGATCTCGTATATAACACTTCTTGGATCGTAAGGATCGTACTTAGCACTCAGACGCTTGAATTCGGAGAGAACGAGGTTGGCCAAACTCTTTGGACTCACTTTTCTACTGGCTATCACGACCCTCACTCTCGTACCCATGGTGAAATCGGTGACTTCGTAATAAGGAGGGGGAGATCTGAAACAGTAGATCACAGCGATCGTGGCTACAGACACGAGAAGCAGTATCCCATAGAATACCGCATTCCTCCTGGCCTTCAATAAACTCTTGCGATCTGAAACCCGCACACCTTACACGCTCCTTCTTCATCCATGCCAGAAGCGTCTACTTCATATCCTCTGCGTTTTATGACCAGATTTCCACACTTGGGGCAGTAAGTACTCTCGTATCTGGGGTCCCACAGGTTTCCTATG
>QNAU01000179.1 GCA_003641545.1 Thermotoga sp. | reverse complement strand
GGGATATTCTGCTTCGAGACGAGTGATAGGTTCAACGTGGATGAAGCCATCGATGAGAATCTCGAATTCCTCGGAAGAAGATCCGAAAAGAGTGCAGGAATGTTCGGTTTACACGCATCGCTGAGCTTATCCGATGAGACCTTGAAGAGGGTGTCAGATCTTCTGAACGGTCATCCAATACATGTTCACGTGGCGGAAAGTGTGGAAGATGAGGAAGACAGTTTGAAAAGATACGGAAGGAGAGTCGTGGAAAGGTTTGAGGATTTCGGATTGCTCACGGATCATTCCATCCTCGCACATTGTGTTCATCTGAACGAGGATGAGTTGGATATACTCTCGAAAAAAGATGTGTTCGTTGCCTTCAACGTCAGCTCCAACATGAACAACGGTGTCGGACTCCCAGATTATTCGAAGTTCAAGAGAAGGAATATAAAGATCGTGGTTGGAAATGATGGCCTCGGGTATGGTGTGTTCAGGGATTACATGAATCTCTTCTTCACTCAGAGATACTTGAAGGGAGATCCCAAGGTGTTCACCTTCAAAGATGTGATGGAAATCATAGATAACTCCTACGATCTCGTTGGGAGAATTCTGGGTATAAAGGTTGGAAGGATAAAGGAAGGATACAAGGCGGATCTCGTTGCGTTCGAATACGATGAGTTCACGGAGATGGATGAGGAGAACGTATTCTCACACGTATTCTTTGGAATCTTCGATTCTCCTCGAATTTCCGATGTAATGGTCGATGGAAAGTTCATCATGAAGGATGGGAAGATCATCCCGCTCGACGAACGGAAGGTTTTCGAGGAGGCGTTGAGGGTTTCCAGAAACCTCTGGAAAAGATTGATGGAATGATTGGAGGGATGAACGTGAATCTGGAAACTGAGGTGTTGGGCTTCAAACTCGAAAATCCGATCATGCCGGCATCCGGTCCTTTGGTTGGTGATTTTTCGAAGATAATGGATATATCGAACAGAGGGGTTGGAGCAATCGTCACGAAGACTATATCCACGAAATCCGCCGTGGTTCCGAGACCCTGCATATACGCCGAGAGAAATTTTGTCATGAACGCGGAACTGTGGAGCGAACTTCCACCTCAAGAATGGATAGATAACATACTCCCCAAGTTGAGGGAAGAACTCGACAAACCTTTGATCGTCAGTGTTGGATACACCGAAGATGACATGGAATTCCTCATACCGAAACTCGATCCCTTCGCCGATGCTTTCGAAGTGTCGACCCATTACGTTGGGAAGGACATCGAAAGGATAGGAAGGATCGTCAGGAAGATCAGATCGCTCACGAAAAAACCGATAGCCATGAAGATGAGTCCACACATACCTGATCCAGTTGGTTTCGCGAAGATGGTGAAAGAGAATGGTGGAAATGCGGTGGTTGCCATAAATTCGGTGGGACCGTCCATGAAAATAGACGTGGAGAACAGAAGGATACTTTTTGGGGATAAGAACGGATTCGTCTGGCTTTCGGGACCGTACATAAAACCGATTGCTCTCGCCATGGTGCATGCCATCTCATCCAGCGTCAATGGGATCGATGTAATAGGTGTTGGAGGGATAAGGGATGCGAGCGATGTCGTGGAATTCCTCCTCGCCGGGGCAAAGGCTGTCCAACTTCTGTCATCCGCCTTGATATACGGCAAGGATATATACAGAAGGATAATAGATAACCTTCCAAAGGTGCTGAAAAAATACGGTTTTGAAAGTGTCAAAGATGTCGTGAGCACGGAATTGAAAGTTGAATTCTCGCTGGAACCTAAGCATCCAAGGATAGATCTGGATAGGTGCACTTTGTGTGGAATATGCGAGATGGTTTGCCCCTACTGGGCTATATGGGTTTTCAAGGATGAGAGGAAAGTCGTCTTGCAGGAGGAAAAATGCTTTGGATGTGGACTCTGCGAGTCAAGATGTCCCGTCGATGCCATATCGGGGGTGTTCGAGAGATAGAAACTATAGATCCATCCCGTATGATCGGTTCCATGGATTTTCCTTCAACCCTGAATGAGTATTTCACGTCCGGTCTGTCAATTATGAAAGACTCATTCTCCCCCACCTTTTGGAATCGTTCCAACTATGTTATCGACGAACCACATCATGGCTAAAAGCTCAGCATCACTTGGAATTTCTCCATCCTTTATCCTCAACTTACCCTCCTGATCGTAGACCGGTCCGAGGAACGGATGGAATTCTCCCCTCTTTATAGCTTCTTCGAACACTCTGACCATCTTCCTGACGTTGTAAGGAACAGCGGAAGAAAGCGGTGCAAGCTTCACAATTCCATCTGCCATACCGCCCCAGTAATTCTCAGATTTGTAGGTTCCATTCATGACTTCCCTCACGACCCTTTCGTAATAGACCCCCCAGTTCCATATCGGTGCGGTCAGGTACATCTTCGGACCGAACTTCTTCATGTCCGAGTTGTATCCTATCGAATAAACACCCTTTTCTTCTGCAACCTGAACTGGGGCTGCTGAATCCGTCTGCTGTGCTATTACATCCGCACCGAGATCTATGAGACTTCTCGCAGCCTCGCTCTCCGTCGCTGGATCGTACCATGAGTGGGTCCAAACGACGTGAACCTTTGCCTTCGGGTTGACGAGTTTCACACCCAATGCGAATGCATTGGTTATTCTGACGACCTCCGGTATCGGTATCGGAGCAACGTATCCTATTATGTTCGACTTTGTCATCATACCTGCGATTATACCCGCCAGAAAGCTCGGTTCGTACATTCTTCCGAAGTAGGCGGTCATGTTCTTGTAGGTCTTGTATCCGGAACAGTGGAAGAAGAAGGTCTTGGGATAAGCTTTCGCAACTTCCAAAGTTGCATCCATGAAACCGAAACTGGTGGTGAATATGATGTTAAATCCCCTCTTTGCGAGAGATTCTATGACAGGTTTTGCTTCCATTCCATCCGGAACGTTCTCTATGTAAGTCGTGGTTATATCGCCGTCGAAGACCTTTTCTATGTATCTTCTTCCAAGATCGTGTGCATAGGTCCATCCATGATCACCCACCGGACCGACATAAACGAATGCAACCTTCAACTTTGCCAATCCCACGCCAAGTATGAACAAGGTTAACAGAAGAAAAACAAAGAGCTTTTTCATGTTTTCATCCCTCCTGTATCAGTTTTTGAAAGCGGTATTCATTATAGCATAAGAACACATGATGTGGAGATATTCACCACCCTTGAGCAAAATGCGGGCTTTGACTTCACCCTCTTTCATGATCAACTCATTGCATACCTGGTAAATATCTTCATGTCCATCTGCGGAACACACTCAAAAAAATTGAGTGTGTTCGAAAAATCCTTGAGGAGGTAAGGTGAGAAAGAAGATAAATGTCTCATATAGCCTGCAACAAAAACGAAAAATATAATCGCCTGTGCCCAGTTGTATGCTATCACCTTCACCCATACCTCTTTCTTCGCCATCTCTAATCCCTTCACACTCTCCCATTGCCCATACGCATTCTTTATCTTCCCTATCACT
>QNAU01000178.1 GCA_003641545.1 Thermotoga sp. | reverse complement strand
GAAACTGGAACACCGATAAGGGCGTATATCCACACCGTTATGGATTCGGCAAGAACCGCGACCAGAGATGATGTATGATCCAGAAGTATTATCTTCTTGCCAACTGTCATCATGACCTTGTAGCTGTATGTCAGAACACCGAGAGCTATGCTCACACCACCGAGAAATGCGGCTGTTTTTATACCTATGAAGTTCACAAAGACCCCCGTTATGTTGGCAACGTTGTTCGCACCGAGTGCATACGCACCGTATGCACCTATCACGAGGGCGGAAATCCGTATTATTCTGTCATGGATCACGGCATTCTTGACTCTCGAGAATATAGGGGTTATGATCTTGTACACGATGTAACCTATAAGTACCGCACCGAAAGGTGTAGTAACCCAGCATATTAGAACCTTCACCAGTATTCCCCAATTCACCTGTCCTTTGAGAAGCCCTATTCCAACTATTGAACCAACGATCGCCTGAGAGGATGAAACAGGTAATCCAAAGTATGTCATGAGTGCAACGGAAATTGCAGCAGATAATGCAGATATACCGGCGCTCTTGATATCCTGAACACTCAGATTGCTTATGGTTTCAAGTCCTCTCGCACCTTCGAGCATCGCACCAGTTATGACGAAGATCGCGGTGACTATTACCGCGGTTCTGTATCTGACAACGCCCGTTCCGACTGATGGACCGAATATGTTGGCAGCATCGTTGGCACCGAGTGCCCATCCGAAAAATATGGCGGGTATGAACACCAACCACATCGATCTTTCACCTCTTCTCTTTTAGCATGGCTGGTATCATGAACACAACGTAGAATAAACCAAAACCTATTCCACCCACGAGCAGGATGGAGGTGTTCACGTACAGCATCAACTTTGAGAACAAGAGGATCGAAAAACCAGCCATCAGACCGAACGCGTTCGTAAAGATCGTTTCCACCACCTCGGACAGATCACCTTCATTCCGCTTCGTAGCATTTATGAGATGTATGGAAAAATCTATCACCAAACCTATAAGCATGCTCGCTATTATCGATGTGGATATGTCGAGTGCTATGTTGAACAACCTCATGAGGAAAAACTGCGATAAAACTGTCAAGATTATTGGAAACATCGCTTTGAGTGATAAAAGAAAATCCCTAAAGCCGATGAATAACAAGCACAAAACGAACATGAATGCCAATATTATACTCGAAATTTGGTTAAAAACAACATACCTGTTTATACTCTCCCATATGGCTGGAGCACCCGTTATCTTCAGGATGAAAATATTATCATATTTTCTCCTTATATTTTCGAATTTTTTCATGATACTTCGTATCGACTTCGTGTTTGTCCTGCTCAAACATAGGTTGAAACGAAGTTTTCCAGCTGAATAGTATGTCTTTATCAGATCCTTCGGTAGAAGTCTCGTGAGAAGGAGAAAGTTCATACCTGTTATCTTGTGAAAATCGAAGATACTCTGGACATCATGAACATACGGCAACTTTGAAACATCATCCAGGAGTTTCAGAAGTTCAATTTGATCTTCAGCGCTGAAATCTGATCCTCCCTTTTTCTCAACTATGATGTTCAAATTACCTATGTATCCGAATTTCTCCCTCATGAACTCCGCATTCTTCACCACATCGCTTTCCTTCCTGAAGAACCTTATCGGGTCCGTATCGAGATTCACACCGAGTATCCCATACAAACCTCCCGTAACGGTTGCCACGGTGATCGTGATGATAACCCATCTTCTCAGTCTTGGATAGATGTGAAGGAATCTCATTTTACGTTTTCTTCCAGTGTCTGGGATATGAAGAAGGATGGGAGGTATGATCCTCAACGTTATGAAGAGCGAAAAGGCTATCCCAAGCGTTACGAACATTCCAAGATCCATGAAAGCTTTCAATCCAACAACTACGAAGGAAAGATATCCAACCATCGTCGTCAGGGCGGAGAAGGTTATGGGATAGAATTCCAACCTGCTACCCTTTAGCACCGCATCCTTCCAATTCATCTCGATGGATCTATCTTTCACGCGGGCAACGAGATGTAAACCGTAGGCGGAGCCTATTATCAGGACGAACACCCCGACCAAAGATGTGAGAGAGTTCAAAACCTTTCCGATCATGAACATCGTTCCGTATGTCCATACCATGGATATCAGTGCGGGGAGGAATGCGAGAAGGGAAAATTTGATCTTTTTGAGCCTGAGTAGGAACAGGAAGAAGATGAGAAGGAATATCAATGGAGGTTCTCTGAAAAGCAGGTTTTTCATGTTCTTGAAGAGTTGGCTCTCTATGTAAAATTCCCCCATCATCCTGTATGAAAGATTGAAATCGCGCAGAATTTCCTCGATTTCATTCACGAAATCCCCGACGGTTATTTTCTCGTTCACAAATCTGGATGGTCCGATGATCATCAGTCCAACCTTTCCGTCTTTCGACACCATCCTTCCCGAGTAGAGTGGATCATCCAAAATTTTTTCGATACCAACATCGAGATATTTCTCCAATCTGATGCTCGGAAATGGAAGTAGCCTCACACTGAATTTCACAGCGTCAACGTATGAAAAAACACTTTCCACACTTTCGAGATCCTTCAGTTTCCTCTCTGCAGATTTGACTTTGTTTATCACCTCATCATCGAATATCTCACCTTCGATGAGCACGAAGATGTTCTCTCTGTTTTCGAAGATCCTCACCATCTCATCGTAGTATCTTACGCTCGGTTCATCCTCGGGAACGAACGCGAGTGGGGAAGTTTCTATCTTAGATCTCGTTATTATGAAGAACAGAGAAATGATCGTGTAAAGGATGAAGAATACAAATTCAACTCTTCTGAACCATCTCATGATCTCATTTTCCCCATCACATCGTTAAAAATCTCCCTGAACAAGCTCTCAACCAATGGGACGTCCCATATCTTCAGGTTCTCCACAGCTTGGTTGTACAGCATTTCTTTACCATCCACAACTTTTATTCCCATCGCTTTCCCCATTTCTTGAAGAGGAGTTTTGAAATAGATCACATCGTAAATCAGATTCAAATTTTCCAGATCTTTCATCGACAGGTCGAATTTCTCCCCTCTCATGCCCACCGATGTCGTGTTTATCAGGATTTTTCCATATTTTAGAACCTGCTTGAGAGTGTCTAACGGTTTCGCAGTTATTTCCATTCCGAAACTGTCAGCCCATTTCTTCAGGCTCAAAGCCTTCGTGTATGTTCTGTTCAGCAAGGTTATCCTCGATACACCGATCTTTCTCAATCCGTAGATTACCGCACGTGCAGTTCCACCTGCTCCCAAGACGATTATTCCATTCCAGTCGGTTTTTGGGAAGGATCTGACGAATCCCATCCAGTCCGTGTTGCATCCTTTTCTGTTTTTCGAAACGACACAGTTGATCGCTCCAACGATCCGAGCACCTTCCTCGATCATTTTCAGATGCGGTATCACGCGTTCCTTGTGTGGTATCGTTACGTTGAAGCCATCGTAATGCTCAAAAATGTGATCAATTCTGTTTTCGAAATTTTCCGGTGCTATT
>QNAU01000177.1 GCA_003641545.1 Thermotoga sp. | reverse complement strand
TTTCCAACCGAACGTGGTAAATTCAGATTCCTGAACTCCGATTACGGAATCTACGTTGTCATGGAGAATGAAGTCACTTTGTTGACCGACATCCTAAGCGAGCCGTCGTCATCCATCGTTTACGTCGGTGAAAAGATCCATGCGAACATGTTCGATGGAAAACTTTACGTTTTGGATTCAAGCGGTATCAGCGTTTTCGATGGGGACGTTCGAAGGAAGAAAATCGAGGTGGAAGTTGACATCGGAATGGATGATGTGGTCGATACATTCATGACCGATGAAAAGCTGATCGTTCTGAGAAGAAAGGGCAGAAATCTCGAGCTGGTCGAATATCCATTCGACAACATGAAGATGTTCAAGAGTCTGAAAAAATTCAAGGGAACGGGGGGACATCTAAGATTCGATGAAAACACGGGAACTGTGCTCGTGATCACCGATTATGAAATAGGAAAATACGATCCAGCTGAAGGTAGATACGAAATTTTGGAGAGATCATCGGAACTTCTGAGGAAGATGAACGATGTCAAGACGAGAAGGCTCGTTTTCTCGGACGCCATACTTTTCAACGATCTTATGTTCATATTAACTGAAGAATATGAAATATATATTGAGAACATGAAAAATGATAAAGTTGTTAGATTCGGTGCGGGAGACGTGGGAAGCATGAAACTTTTGGCGGGTGGAAGGAGGATATACATTCTTGGGAACAAAACGATAAATTTCCTCGAATTGGAGGGAAACAAAATAAGAAGGTTCCCGGGATACATCCGAGCGAGGAAAGACACCATCTTCAGGGATATGATGGTGCTTTTGGACGACGACGGAAATGAAAGAATCGTGATTGGGATGGAGAAAAAAGAAAAGACGGTGATCGGAGAATTAGAGGTGTTCTGGAGATGAGGAGGCTGTGCTTTATCTTCTTCCTCTTTCTCGTGGCTACGGCATCATTTTCGGTGGATCCCGAAGAACTCGGGATAGAGTTGTATATGCGAGGACTCGATGCATATCAAAGCGGTGATTACGGAAGGGCTCAGAAATTGATGGAAGAAGCTATGAAAGTATATCCAAACATAGAATCGAAGGTCAAAGATTTCAAATTGATATTTGGAATTTGCGCCTTCTACAACGGTGATTACGATAAGGCGAAAACCTATCTTTCCATATACAAGGATAAAAACGAAATAGCGAGAAAGCTTCTCAGTGAGATTCCAACTGAAACGGAGGAGGACTTCCTGAAATATTTAGAGATTCCAAAAGAATCCACAGGTGTTGAAACATCACTGTCCACGGAGGGGAAAAAAAGTGAGAGATCATCTGGAAAATCACTCATACTGCTGATGGGAATATTCACGGTGCTTTTCTCCGGATTCCTATTCCTTGATTTGAAATTCCATATCGTGGGAAGGGTGATCGAAAGGTTCCAAAAGGTCAAAAGAGTGGAGATTGAAGAAGGGGAAACACGGGAACTCAATGTGGAGATGGAGGGAAAAGTCGGTGATGAAATGGTGGAAACTGCGAGATCGAACGAACCGCTGGATGTCGAGGAATTATCGAGAAAAGAAATAGGTGTTGTTGAAGATCTGCTCAGGATTCTGGAAGAAGTTGAAACCCTGAGTGAAAAAGCAATCAGCGTTGGTGAAGGTCTGAAAACCGAGGTTGAGGGGGTTCAAACCGCAACCGCTGTGGTTGAAAGAGAAGCTGAAACCGAATCTCCCTTCTCACCTGAAAGGATAAGAAGGATGGTTGAAAATCTTGAGAAGGAGATGGAAAAAGGAAAATCCGGTGTCGAAGAGGAAGAAGATGAAGGATGGATCGATGCGAATGAGGCGAACCTGACAGTGGAAGAGAGATTGCAGAAGTTGGAGGAGAAGGAAAATTACACCTCGGAGGAAATTTTGAAAATGCTGGAACTGATCTCCCGAGCCGAGAATGAAGAGGAGAAATCATGAGTGGTCTTGCAATTTCTCAGAATTGGTTCAGAAGGTTCTTGAAAGTTGCACGCAGGGTTATCGGTTCTTCTGAAAAAAATTTCAGGCTGTTGTATTTCATAAAAACGAGCCAGAAGCCGAGACTCGGTGTGATGGATGGATGCTTGAAATTCGAAACTCCGTTGATGGAATTTTCCGGTGGTATTCGAAGATCTTTCGCGATACCGATGGATCCGCTGATCTTTCTGCTGAACGGTGGGGACGATGAGATCATCTTCGAACTGGAGAACGGTTCGATTTCGATCAGGCACCGCAACGAGATTCTCAAGATGAAGATACTTGAAAAGCAATTTCCGAAGATACCATCCAAACCCAAGATATGGCTGGATGAGAATCTGAAAATTTCAGAGCTTGTGAAATCCTTCGATGGGTCGAGTGCGGTGTGTGATGAGGACAGCGAGATTCATTTTCTCACACGTTTCGATTCATCTTTCGTGGTGGGAAACAATGGAAATCACATAGTGTTCAGCCAGATGAAGTTGAGCGGTTTCACGGGCTATCCATCGTTCCTCTACAGATTACCGTACGTTTCTGTCAGGCATCTGGTCAAGACCCTTAAATTCATAAAGGTTAAGAGAATAAAATTCGGGTTGGGAGAGGACGGACTGCAATTCGAACTTGGAAATTCTTCCATGAGTATATGTGGTGAAACGGAGGATGAATGGAGAAAGAGGGAGTTTGAAAATTTCATGGATGAAAAAGTTTTCACAGACGGAAAATTCCTCTTCTCAGTTGACAGGGAGGTCTTCAGATACGCGCTTGGAAAGATGGGAAGATTTCTCAGAAGCAGGAACAGAATGATGGTGTGTGAATACTCCCGAGGAAATTTGAGAATGTTCTCCGAGGAGGACAACACCCGCTACTCGATCACCTTGAAAGTGAAGGATGGTGAGATGACGGATCGTGAGATTCTGTTCACCGCATCTCCAAAAAAGTTGTTGAGTTTGATGGAAAGATTCCAATCTAAGGAATTGGGATTCTTTTCCATGGGTGAATATGTTAAGATGAGGAGGAGTAAAGGGGATATACAGATATTCCTCAGAAGGTTGAGGAGGGCGAAACCATGGTGGTGACTGTATTCATAGAGATTCCCAAGGGAAGCAGGAACAAATATGAATACGATAAGAAAAGAAAACTCATAAAATTCGATAGGATCCTTTTTTCGTCCGTTCATTACCCATGTGATTATGGATTCATCATGAACACCCTCGGCTTGGATGGAGACCCCCTCGATGCACTCGTGCTGGTCTGGGAACCGACATTCCCGGGGTGTATCATAGAGGCGAAACCGGTGGGAGTTTTCAAGATGTGGGATGAACATGGGAGCGATGAAAAGATACTGTGCGTTCCTCTCAAGGATCCCCTTTGGAACTACATAGACGATCTGAGTGATGTTCCTCCCCATCTTCTGAGGGAGATAGATCATTTTTTCTCGGTTTACAAGGAACTGGAAGGCAAGGAAACCAAGATAGAGGGTTGGGAAAGCAAAGATGAAGCGGAAAGAATCATACGGGATGCCATGGATAGATACGAATCTTCAAGAGAGGGGGGA
>QNAU01000176.1 GCA_003641545.1 Thermotoga sp. | reverse complement strand
TAGTGGATGATATGGCATCGTTGAGACCTTCACCGGATGGTGTGGTTGTCATAGGAACTGAAACGGGTGCTTTCGTGAGGTTGGATGATCTGCCCAGGGCTTACGCCTATTCCACGATGGATAGAAGCATATTCATGAATCCGGGTCTGGTGAATTCGAGGGTCGTGGTTCCATTCGGAAATTACGACGTGATCATAAAACCGACCAAAGTTGACATGGTCCTCTATGCGAACAACCACGAGAGGATGAAGAGTGAAAAGGATGTGCTGAGGAGATTCAACGATATAGATTCCGCTTTGAGAGTTTTCTCGGAGGGTAAAAGAATAGCGAAATCGACCACACATGAGAAAGGAATAACGAAAACCTATTTCGCAAATCCATTCGGTGCGATTCAGAGGAGGGAGGAACACGAGATCATCGCGAGGAGGATTTTCGAACTGCTGTTCTCGAACAACATCTTCGTCGGTGAGATACTGACACAACTTGGAATACCGGGTATGGAAGTTGAAGGACCGAGGATAGCCGCAACCGCTCTTTTGAAGTTCTTAAAGGGAGGGAGCAAGGTTGGGAGTGGGAATAGTTGAGTATGAAATAACGAGGGCATGCAATTTACGATGTATCCACTGCTACAACAGATCCGGCGAGAATCCTGAGAAGGTTCTGGATCTTGGAACCGTAGAGAGGATGATGATCGATTTGAAGAATCTTGGAATAAGATTTCTCGACATAATAGGCGGGGAACCACTCGTTTATCCCCACCTTTTGAAAGTACTTGAATTAGCCAAAGCAAATGATCTCAAGGTAATGATAAACACCAACGGTGTGCTTGCAACGCGGGAAATGGTGAAGAGAATAAAGGAGGTCTATCCGGATCTTCTCGTGGGTGTTTCCTTGGATGGGTCCACCGAGACGCTGAACGACACAATAAGAGGAAAAGGGACATTCAAAAAAGCGGTGAGAGGGATTTTGAATTTTCTCGAGGAAGGATTCGATGTGACGATGCTCTTCATCGTGAACAAACTGAACTGGTTCGACTTCGGAAATTACGTCGAATTCGCCAAATCCCTTGGTGTATCACACATATACGTTGACAGATTCATACCCATGGGAAGAGGGCTGGACAACTACGGAATACTCGGCATGGATCCCGAGATGATGAGGATCGCGGTTGATTACATACTGGAAATCGTCAGGGAGGAGAAGGAAGTTTACTTCTATCTCGAGGAATCCATAGGTGGGGGAAGATGCCCAGCCGGATTCTCACATTTTTCGATTTTGGTGGATGGAACGGTCGTTCCATGCGGGCATTTCAGATACGATGAAAGATTTCACATCGGGAACATAACCAAGGACAAGCTTTCGGACATATTTGAAAAGGGAAAAACCCTCTTCAGGAACAGAAAATTCAGAGGTTGTAGAGCGTGTTCGTATCTGAGGAAGGGGGATCCAGAAGAACCAGATCCAGTTCTCGAGTTGATCAGGATGAATGATGAGGAGTGATGAAAACTCAACGGTATGAGGTTGGATAAATTTCTTTCCGATGTAACTGGAAGATCGAGGCGAGAATCGAGGGAGATCATAAGATCCGGCAGACTCAGGGTGAACGGGATAATCGTCAAACTCCCATCTTACAGCGTTTCCACGGAAGATGACATCTCACTCGATGGGAGAAAACTGATCTGGAGGAAGTTCACCTACATAAAGATGTTCAAACCGGCTGGATATGTGAGTAGCAAAAGAGAGAAAAATTTACCCACCATCTACGACCTGCTGGATCACCCCCTCAAGTGGAAACTGTCCATAGCTGGAAGGCTGGATAGGGATGTCGAAGGATTGGTAATATTGACCAACGATGGGGATCTCATACACAAAATCATATCCCCAAAACACAGGATAATGAAGGTTTACGATGTATGGATGGAAGATGAATTGCCAGCTGAATCTTTGAAGATGATGAAGAGAGGTTTCAAGCTGAAGGATGGATACACCATCCTCCCGGTGGAGATATTAGAGCTGGAGGAAAAAAAGGTGAGAATTGGATTGTTCGAAGGAAAGTACCATCTCATAAAGAGGATCTTCCACAGCTTGAATGTGAGGATCTCCAAGATAAGGAGAATAGCCATAGGCAATCTCAAACTCGATGAATGGATGAAACCGGGTGATTGGCTGGAAATGGATGAACTGGAAGAACTGATTCGATGAAGGTGAAGAGGGTGGCCGGATGAAGGTGAAGATAAGCATAATAGGAGCAGGAAGTGCCATATTTTCCTTGAGACTCGTTGGGGATATATGCAGATCCTCCGAGCTGAGGGACAGTTTGGTTTCACTGATGGATATCGATGAAAAGAGGTTGTGGTCAATCTACACACTGGCGAAGAGATACGCCGAGGAACTTGGGGCGAAGGTTGAATTCGAGAGGACCACCGATATCGAAAGATCGATCGATGGTGCCGATTTCGTGATAAACACGGCACTCGTAGGTGGACACGAGCAGATGGAGATCGTCAGAAAGGTGGGGGAAAGGTACGGATATTATCGCGGTATAGACGCACAGGAATTCAACTTCGTTTCGGATTACTACACGTTCAGCAATTACAATCAATTGAAATTCTTTCTGAATGTGGCAAAACTCGTTGAAAAGCTCAGTCCGTCCGCTTGGCTTTTACAAACTGCGAATCCCGTGTTCGAAGGAACCAATTTGATATACAGACTCGTGGATGTTAAAGTAGTCGGACTTTGCCATGGATTTCACGATGTCTTCGTGATAATGAGAACACTCGGATTGGATGAAAAGGAAATCGACTGGCAAATTGCCGGATTCAACCACGCCATATGGCTGACCAGATTCAGAAAAGATGGTGAGGATCTCTATCCTTTGATAGACGAATGGATAGAGAAGAAATCCGCCGACTGGAAACCGAAACATCCTTTCGACGTTCAGATGAGTCCGACCGCAATAGATATGTACAGATTCTACGGTAGATTCCCCGTTGGTGACACCGTGAGAAATGGAAGTTGGAAATACAACAGGGATCTCAAGACGAAGATGAAATGGTTCGGCGAACCTTGGGGAGGTCCCGATTCTGAAATTGGATGGGAATGGTATCACAACAGGGTTTCCGAAATTGCCACGATAATGCAAAAGGTTGCGGAATACTTGGAGAGAGATCCGAAGATGAAACTTCTGTCTGAAGAGACCAAGAGTTTCGTCTTGGAAAGCATGGAAAAACACGATGGAATTGGAAACTTCGTGAACGATGTGTTCAGGATGTTCGATCCGGAGAAGATGAGCGGTGAACAACATGTTCCCTTCATGGAATCCATAGTTGGAGGGAAGAAGCACAGGTTGTTTTTGAACATTCCCAACGAACCTCGGGTGATAGATGGCTTACCAAAGGATGTCATAGTTGAAGTTCCCGTTCTGGTGGATGAAGATGGAATACATCCGGAGAAGATAGAACCTCCAATTCCTAAGAGGATACTGAAATTCTATCTGATCCCACGTATGATGAGAATGGAGCTGTCCTATGAAGCTTTCACAACGGGAGATAG
>QNAU01000175.1 GCA_003641545.1 Thermotoga sp. | reverse complement strand
CAAGATTCACATCCCATCACCTCATCCCGCTTTTCTGACTTCAACACCTTTATCGATAAGATATTCCTCTATTTCATTCGGTATATTCTGATCCGTTATGAGCATATCTATATCCTCCGGAAACGCGAAAGATGCGAAAGCCTTCCTCGTGAACTTCGTGGAATCCGTGACGATTATCCTCATCGAGGAACAACCCAAGATCGCTTTCTTCACGTCAGCCTCTATTATACTCGGCGTCATGAACCCTTTCTCTATGGAGAAACCTGTCGTTCCCAGAAACGCCTTGTCAACACTTATGTTCTCCAGAAATTTCAAAGTCCAAGGTCCAACCAAGGATAGACTGTGCTCCCTTATAGTTCCACCGAGAACTATTATTTCATTCACACTTCCGAGAAGTTTCTCCGCTATGAATATGTTGTTCGTGACGACCGTGAGGTGTTTCCAGTTCTTCTTGGACATCTCGAGAGCTATGTGATAATTCGTGCTACTGCTGTCCAATATTATCGTGTCGTCATCTTCGATTATCGAGATCGCTATCTGCGCAATCGCCTTCTTCTCCTCTTTCATCTGATGTATCTTCCGCAAAAAATTCCATTCTGATTTTGAATGAACCGGAAGTATCGCTCCTCCATGTGTTCTGAGCAGTTTTCCTTCTTTCTCGAGGACGTCCAAATCTTTCCTTATAGTCACCTCACTGACGTTGAATTCTTTCGCCAGATCCGAAACCGTAACCTTCCCGGAATTTCTCAGGATCTCAACTATCCTGCTTCTTCTCTCCTCACCGAAAAGGTTCAAAGCCAAATTCAACCACCCCTTCCTTATTTTACAACGAAAACAGGATAAATGGCAATTTTGAAATTATATGAAAGGTAATAGAAAGAAAACGAAATACAAAATTTCATCAAGATCGGTGGGATGCATGGAACAATTTGGTTGAGATAGGAGCTTGAAACAGTTATCTTCCGAGTTTATAATTCCAAGTGAAAAACACCCCAAATTCGAAAAGGAGGGAAAACGAATGAAAGCGGTTGTTTTGAAAGCAAAGTGGGATCCAAAACCTGAGTTCACCCTCGGTCCGAAGGACATCGACGGCAAACTGACATGGCTTGGAAGCAAGGTGTGGAGATATCCCGAAGTAGTGATCGAGGATGTGCCGGAACCGAAGATAGAGAAACCGACGGAGATAATCATCAAAGTCAGAGCCTGTGGAATATGTGGAAGTGATGTTCACATGGCACAGGCGGATGAGGACGGTTACATCTTCTATCCCGGACTGACCGCGTTTCCGGTGGTCCTGGGGCATGAATTCTCCGGTGAAGTTGTGGAAGCTGGGCCCGAGGCTATAAACAAGAGGACGAACAAGAAATTCGAGATCGGTGAACCCGTTACCGCGGAGGAAATGTTCTGGTGCGGGCACTGTAAACCATGTGCGGATGGATATCCGAACCATTGCGAAAATCTTCAGGAACTTGGGTTCACCGTCAACGGTGCATTTGCGGAATACGTCAAACTGGATGCCAAGTATGCTTGGAGTTTGAGAGAACTCGAAAAGGTCTACACCAACGAGGAGGATCTTTTCGTGGCGGGCAGTTTGGTCGAACCGACATCCGTCGCTTATAACGCCGTCATAGAGAGAGGTGGGGGTATAAGACCGGGAGACAACGTTGTGATACTTGGAGGAGGTCCCATAGGTCTTGCCGCCGTCGCCATACTCAAGAGAGCGGGAGCATCCAAGGTGATACTTTCCGAACCATCCGATGTGAGAAGAAAGATGGGAGAAGAGCTTGGGGCAGATTACACGATAAACCCGTTGAAGGAGAATTTCGTCGAGGCGGTTCTCGATTACACGAACGGGATGGGAGCAAAACTCTTCCTCGAGGCGACCGGACTTCCGACCGTTGTTTGGCCAGACATAGAGCAGGTTATATGGAAGGGAAGGGAACTGAACGCAACGGTCGTCATAGTTGCAAGAGCGGATGCGAAGATACCGGTGACTGGTGAAGTATTCCAGGTCAGAAGGGCAATGATAGTTGGATCGCAGGGGCACTCGGGACATGGAACGTTCCCAAGGGTTATAAGCAGTATGGCGGCTGGAATGGACATGACAAAGATAGTATCCAAGAGGGTTGGAATAGAGGAGATACCGAAATACATAAAACAGCTCCAGACTGACAAGAATCTGGTGAAGGTTACGATGGTGAGAAAGTGAAGTGAAAAGCACGGGCAAACGCCCGTGCTTTTTATAAATAATTTTCTTAGAAGCATTTGTGACTTATATGACAACTGTATAAAATCTGTGACAGTTGTGACAGATCAATCGATGATGAGGTAGTAAATTTTTCCTGAAACTTTCAGTTTTCCATTTCTTTCTATGATCAATCCATTTTCTTTCAAGCGATTTATGTATGTGTAGGCGGTTTGCCTCTTTATTCCATTCTCCTCCAGCCTCTTCACCAAACTGCTTCTACTTCCACCGTATCTTGCCACTACGTTCAACACTTTCTCTTGAATATCGGTCAATTCCCAAACATCCTCAAAATATTTTCTGATCTCCCTTTTGATGGTTTCTTTAGCGATGTCTCCTGTTATTCTGTGCCTATCGAGATTGTTCAAAACTATTCTCTGTGATATCCATAGAGCATCTCTCGGGTTACCGTCGCTGTATCTTGCTATTTCACACAATGCATCACCGTCGAAGAAATCGGGATAATCTTTCAACCGTTTCAAGATCATTTCTTGTATCTGTTCATCACTCATCGGCTCCAAGAAAAACACATCTTTCAATATGTTCTCAAGATTTCCTGATTCATTCCATCTCAGTCTATCTCTTGCATATTCTCTGTAAATGGCAAAAGGTAGGGATATTATCACCACGAGATTATCTTTGTTGAAAACACTCTTGAGGGAATCCAGTATTATCAACACATCTTCTTTTCTCTCCTTGTCGAGTTCATCGATCAAAAGTATCACTCTGCCATATTTTCTGAGCAGAAGTTCGAGAATGTCGTTCAAAAATTCGTATGCCAGGTAAACGTTGAATTTCCTCGAGTGTGTGATACTTTTGGAATATTCACCACCGATGATAACTCTTCCACCTACTCCCATTGTATCCGTTTCACTTCTTTCCTCAATGACGAATTCTTTGGCTTTTTCTGCCAATTTTGATAAATCACGATCGTTGTATCCCATTATTTCACTCGTCAGTTTGTAGAGCATATCACCTATGATTATCTCCTTACTTTCCTTCTCCGTGAGTTTCAGGTATATCCTTTTTCCCTCCTTGGCTTCGATAAAATTCAACACAGTAGTTTTCCCTATACCAGTTTCACCACATACACCATACACTCCGAATGGTTGGAATGAGCATATCAAGTTGATGGAATTTATTTCATCTTCTCTATCCACGAGGAACTCTTTTGAAGATACAGGAGCATCAAAAAGAAGCTTCAAGATTTTCTTCACCATGTCTTCTCTCATAATTTCATCCTTTCTTTTTGATTATCTCAATTTATTATACCGTTTTGTGACTTATGTGACAACTGTATAAAATCTGTGACAGTTGTGACAGAT
>QNAU01000174.1 GCA_003641545.1 Thermotoga sp. | reverse complement strand
AGATTTTCCCAGAGATCCGGATGTGTGGATATGAATTTCTCACTGTAAACATCCGCGAACCATTCATTGACGAATACCTCAGGATTACGCGTCTTGGCTGCGTTCAGCCATCTCAGTGCCATGTATTTCAAATTCGGTCTTATCTCACTCACAGAGGAAACAACTGTGAGACTCCTCACCCTGTCCGGATACTTCAGGGAGAATATCAAACCAACTTCCCCACCGTATGATGTACCAACGATATGGACTTTTTTCAGGTTCAGAAAATCGAGGAGGATCTTCAGATCATCTGCATGCCGTGTGAGTGAGTAAGGTTCTCTCAAACCATCCGAGTTCCACTGTCCCATGAAGTCATGCAACAACACACGGTATTCATCCACAAAAAATGGAGTTATGAACCTCCAACTCGAGGTTGACATGAAAATCCCATTCAAAAAAGCGATCGTCTCATTTTCTTTTTTTTCAAAGCCCACAGTTTCGTAATACAATTTTGATCCATCCATATCAAGGTATGACATGGAAATTCACTCCTCTTCACAAACCGAGATAGGATTTTTTCACATGTTCATTGGACGAAAGTTCCTTTGAACAGCCTTTTAAAACTATTCTTCCATTTTCGAGTATGTATCCCCTATCAACCGTCTTCAACCCCTGTCTGACGTTCTGCTCGGTTAGTAAAATTGACACACCATTCTTCCTTATCGCTTTGAGCTTGTGGAACAGTTCTATGACTATGGATGGTTGGAGTCCAACGGATGGTTCATCGAGTATGAGAAGACGTGGATCCGCCATGAGTGCTCTTCCAATCGCCAGCATTCTTTGCTCCCCACCACTCATCGTTCCAGCAAGCTGTGATTCTCTCTCCTTGAGAATGGGAAAAATTTCATAGACGAAGTTGAAGAGATCGTTCAACCTTCCCTTCGTGTGCGGTATGAAATCAGCTCCCAATTCCAGATTCTCTCTCACACTCATGAAAGGGAAGAGTTCCCTTTCCTGAGGAACAACAGCTATTCCCAATCTGACTATCTGGTGAGGTTCCAAGTTGTCTATCCTTCTTCCTTCAAAGAGTATCTCACCGTTTTTGGGTTTCACCAAACCGATTATGGTGTTTATCAACGTCGTTTTTCCAGCTCCATTTGGTCCGAATATTCCCACACCTTCCTCCTTTCCAACCATTATCGATAAATTCCATATAACATGTAGTTTGCCATAATAGACATCTATTCCTTTAACTTCAAGCATTACTCTTCCTCCCCCAAATATGCACTGATAACTGCGGGTTGATGGGAGACATCCTCGTAGGAACCTTCCGCGATCATCTTCCCTCGATCGAGAACTATCACCCTGTGAGTCAACCGCCTTATGACACTCATGACGTGCTCTACAACCACGATGGTTTTGCCATGCTCGTTCATCTTCAGAACGACATCTATCATCTCGTTGGTTTCATCCACACTCAGACCAGCCATTATCTCATCCAAGAATACTATCTTCGGATCGGATGCGAGTGCTCTCGCCATTTCCATTTTCTTCAATTCCAGAACCGTCGCCGAATCGATCGGAATTTTCAAGCGTTTCAGACCAACGAACTCACATATCTCAATTGCCCTTTCTTCGGCTTTTGTGAGCTTCAAATTCTTTCCAAATATTGCCGAAACCATGACGTTCTCCAAAATTGTGAACTCCTTTATCGGTCTCACAAGCTGGAAGGTTCTCGAGATTCCCAATCTGCATCTTTGATGGGATTTCAAGTTGGTTATGTCCTTTCCCTCGAAGAGTATTCTTCCAGTGGTTGGAAAGTATAGGCCGGATATGACGTTGATGAGAGTCGTTTTTCCCGCGCCGTTCGGTCCTATTATTCCCAATATCTCTCCTCTTTGAACTGAAAAACTGAGGTTATCTATCGCAACGAGACCACCGAATTTCTTCGTGAGGTTTTCAACTTCGAGTATTGAATTCTCATTTCTCATCCAGTTTCACCACCCTTACTGAATCTGTATCTGAAGCTTTTCAAGAATCCAAGGATACCGCGTGGCATGAGAAGAACGATGACGACGATTATTATTCCGTATATCAGAAGATGTCCGTATGGAAATCGAAGTTTCAAGTATTCGGAGAGAATTCCAAGTATGATGGATCCAATTATTGGTCCGAGGGTACTGTAGATCCCACCTGTTAAACACATCGCGATTGGAAGAAGTAGAAAATTGCTGGAAAAGGTGCTTTCAGGTGAAACGAAGCCATATTGTTGAGCATAAGCTCCTCCCACTATTCCCTGAATGGCTGATGTTATCACAAAGACGAAGAGCAGATACTTGAATATATCTATCCCGCTGGATTGAGCTGTTATCTCATCGTTTCTCATCGCCGTTATGGCAAAACGTATCTTCGTCCTCTGAAACAGCTCCGATACGAGTATGGTTCCGAGTGCTATCGAAAATGTTAGCCAATATATGTATGTGGGATTCCCATCGAATATGGTTGTTGGAAGTATCTTTCCCTCCGGTCCTCCTGTGAAATCGTGAAGGTTTCTCGCGATAACGGTGAAAACTCCCGCAAGTGCCAGAGTCGTTATGGCAAAGTATATTCCCCTCAATCTGAGAATTATGTAACCCAATACAAATGCAACGAGTGCCGAAAAAATTCCCCCAACGAATATGCTGAGAAGAGGATCCAATCCCAGATACAAAGTCGTGAGAAGAGCGGTGTAACCACCGAGGCCAAAGAACCCCGAGGTCCCGAAGGACAACTGCCCTGCCCTGAGCATCATATCCCAGCTCAATCCAAGTGCCATGTAAGTGAACACGTTCGTCATGATGCCAAGAGGATAAGGGCCAACGTAGAATGGAAGCAGAAAGCCCGCCATCAGTGCGATCAATATGTATATCCATTTTCTTCCCTTCATGAATATGACCCCCGATAAGATCTCGTGATTATCACAACTATGAGAACGCCGAAGAAAACTATATCAGCCCAACCACTGTATCCCTCTATGGATTGAATCACCGCTTCACCGATTCCGAGTATCAAGCCAGACCAGAGTATTCCCTTCAGATTTCCCAATCCAGCCATGGCAGCTAAGCAGAATGATTTCAATGTGAATGGTGCACCGACCAGGGGGAAGATGGACATTCTCGGAAGTATCAAAGCGGATGCTATACCAACCATTCCAACTGACATGCTGAATATCAGAAGGTATATCATCTCAACGTTTATACCGATTATTCTGGCTCCTCTTGGATTCTGTCCAACGGCGAATGCTGCTTTTCCAAGTTTTGTCTTCTTTAAAAAGTAAAGGAGGAAAAGAAGCACACCAACCGCGGCGAGAGTGTACGTAAATTCATACACACCGAATTGCAATTTACCGATCCTCACTGAGGATGATGCATAGTTGACGAATATGTTCCTCGGTCTGCTTGTGAATATCAAATTTAGGCTCTCTTCAATTATCATAGCCAAACCAAAAGTTAAAAGAAGCTGGTTCAAAAGGGGTGCTTTGAGAACCCTACTGATTGTGAGTTTATACAACCCAGCACCGATTGCGAACATCAACGGGACGATCAACACGATGGATACCGT
>QNAU01000173.1 GCA_003641545.1 Thermotoga sp. | reverse complement strand
CAGGTTGATCTCGCATTGATAAATGAAACACTCAGTTTGAGAAGTTTACCGGAAACCCAATTCACCGTGTTTAGAAAACCAGTTCTGAGTTATTACCTACTCGGTTTGAATACTAAGAGAAAACCACTCGATAATCCGAAGGTTAGACTTGCCATAAGTCATGCGGTGGATAGGGAGAAGATCGTTAAACTTGTAGCTATGGGTGAAGGACAGGTTACAGGTCCGCTGAGTCCCCTTTTGAAGAAATGGGCAGTTCCTTTGAAGGAATTACCTGGATACAAGAGAGATGTGGAAAAGGCGAGGGAACTTTTGAAAGAAGCTGGTTATCCAAATGGAATAAGCTTCAAAGTCATGACATCAAGGAAATACAATTTCGACAGGATAGCGCAAGTTTTAAAGGATCAGCTTAAAGATGCTGGAATAGACCTGCAAATAGAAATTGTTGAATGGGGAATATTCATAAAGAGGTGGAAAGAAAGGGACTTCGATTCCTTCGTTTCACTCAACTCCGGATCCATAGAGCCAGATATACAGTTGTACAGAACTTTCCACACTGGTGGTTCAACCAACGTCTTTGGATACTCCAATCCCCTGGTTGACAAGTTGTTGGATGAGGGAAAGAAAGAAACGAACTTTGAGAAGCGGAGAGAAATATACGCAAAGATACAGAAGATATTGGCTGAGGAATCACCCGTCATATTCCTCTACTCTCCGAACAAAATATACGTTGGGCAAAAATACGTCAAGGGATTCGAGGTTCTCAGCAATGAAAAGATAATCTTCCTGAAGGAGACCTATCTGGAAAAGTGATGATAAGTTACATAATAAGAAGGCTCATATTGGCTATACCCACGGTGATCTTAGTCACGTTGTTCACCTTCATCATGATACATCTCGTTCCAGGAGATGTTGTTGATCTGATGACAGGCACACAGAACTACCTTACTCAAGAACAACTTCGAGAACTTTACAGGAGTTTAGGACTTGATAAACCCTTGATGATCCAATACTTTTCGTGGATATACAACTTGCTGAAGATGGATATGGGTATATCGCTGAGAACGGGAGAAAAGGTGTTGAAAATGATCTTGGAAAGAATTCCTGTAACCTTCGAATTGGCTGTATTCTCAATAACGATAGCCGTGCTGATTGGAATACCCCTTGGAATGTTATCGGGCGTGAGAAGGGGAAGTAAGGTTGACATAATCGCGAGAATATTTGGATTGGCAGGTTTATCGGCTCCCACCTTTTGGGTGGGAGCCATATTGATCGTGTTGGTATCCCGAGCCTTTCCAAAATTCAAAATATTTGGCTACACACCGTTCTTTGAAAATCCAATTTCCAACCTGTCCTCCATTCTTCTTCCATCGCTCACCTTGGGACTTCTGATTTCATCCCAGGTGATGAGAATAACACGCGCGAGTGTCGTTGAAATACTGGCTCAGGAGTTCATAAGGGTTGCGAGATCGAAAGGATTGCCGGAGAAGATGGTGGTGTGGAAACACGTATTCAGAAATTCTGCAATTCCCGTTCTCACCACGGCAGGAATACAATTTGGTTATCTTCTGGGGGGAACAGTTGTCATTGAAAACATATTTTCCATACCTGGAATAGGAAGGTTGGTGTTCGAAGCTGTTTCAAAGAGGGATTACCCAACCGTTCTTGGATCGGTTCTATTCATAACTGCCACGATAGTCATATTGAACATCATCGTGGATGTAATATACACCTTCGTTGATCCAAGGGTGAGGTTAGAATGAGAAGATTCTTCAAGAATCCGTTGAATCTGATATCCCTTGCGATTTTCACTTTAATCCTGACCATGGGTTTTTTTCCCGATCTCTTCACATCCTACGATCCCTACGAGATGAACATAGAAGAAATGCTCGCGCCACCGTCTTTGAAGCACATCTTTGGAACTGATCAATTCGGCAGAGATCTCTTTGCGAGGGTTGTGTATGGTTTGAAAAAGAGCATACTCGTTGCTTTCTTCTCAATGGTGATAGCGTGTGCAATAGGTTCAGCGGTGGGAATAACATCAGCTTACTTTGGTGGGAAGTATGACATATTCGTGATGAGAATCATAGATGCGTTCTTCTCATTTCCTCCTTTGATATTGGCTCTCTTCATAGTTGCATTTTTCGGGACGGGGATGCTGAAACTCATAATGAGCATCAGCATAGTTTACACACCGATATTCGCGAGAACCGTGAGATCTTTCACATTACCACTACGTGATGTTAATTACGTTCTTGCGGCGAAATCAATAGGTAGAAGGGATGCCAGTATAATACTCTTTCACATACTTCCGAACATTTTACCCATGATCATGGTCACATTCACGATGAATTTCTCAACCGCATTTCTAACCGAGGCAACTCTCGGTTTCCTCGGTTTTGGTGTCCCGCCACCTGAACCTTCCCTCGGCGGGCTCATAGGAGAGGGCAGAAATTATTTCCTTGGAGCACCTTGGGTCATGATATATCCCGGTTTGGTGGTTGCAATGATGGTCTTCAGTGTGAACATGATAACAGATTCCCTACAAGAACTGATGAATCCGAAGAAGTAAGAAGAAAGGTGGATGTTTTATCTTGGAAAGCTCAGCTTACCACATATCACAGGTTCTCTTGCTCCAGTTGCACTTGGTATGTTGTTCGGACTCCCGTTAAGAAATTCATGTGCCAACATTGCCATACAGACTGCTTCTTTGAACTTGCCAAATCTGTTGTCCACCCTCACCTCGACATTCACGGTCTTGAAAAAAGTTCTCATCAGGTTCATCAGGGTCTCATTCTTCGTTCCTCCACCGGAAAATACGATCTCATCCAACCCCTTCGGTATGATATGGATCGAATAATTCTGAAATATGTGCCAAGCTGTGAAATGGACAACGGTTTTCAAGATGTCCTCTGGCTTCAGTTCCCGTTTTAGATTCTCAAGGGCTTTCATGACGAAGTTCAGATTGTACACTTCCTTTCCCGTGGTTTTGGGAGGTTCTTTTTTGAAATATCCATCGTCGATTTTCACCAAGTTGTAAAAAAGTTCCTTTACCACATCACCACGGGATGAGATCTTTCCATCCTCATCGTAATTCATGTCAAAATAATGTTTCACCACTGCGTCTATCAAAGCATTCGCAGGTCCGGTGTCGAAAGCTATCACATCTTCTTTCGAGCATCCCCTTGGTAAATACGTCAGGTTGCTTATTCCTCCGAGATTGTGCACTGAGATGGATTTTTCCTCATTCCTGTACAAAATGTAATCCATGTATGAAACAAGAGGTGCTCCTTGTCCACCCGCTGAAAGATCTTTTTTTCTGAAATCCCCAACGGTCATTATTCCAGTCATGTATGCCAACAGATCCATCTCTCCTATTTGCATGGTTGATCTTACACCGTATTTTCCACCATTTGGGAGGTGGTGGATGGTCTGTCCATGGTAAGCTATACAGTCCACATCCTCCGAATTCAGATTATTTTCCTTTAGAAATTGAAGGACAAATTCTGCGTGCTTTTTGGCTATTAGAAAATTCATCTCACATATGTCATTCACCCTCGAACTTTCTGGATCGTAGAGTTCGATGATCTT
>QNAU01000172.1 GCA_003641545.1 Thermotoga sp. | reverse complement strand
GTGATAGGGTTGTGGATTACACGATAAAGAGGTTGAGGAAAAAGATAGAGGATGATCCGAACAACCCGAGATACATAAAAACCGTCTGGGGTGTTGGATACAAATTCAAGTAAAAACCACATTTCCCTGTGCAGTTTATTTCTTCATCTCCCCTTAGGTGTGGTTTAAAATATTCCATGATCACAGTATCAGGATGAACCGACCGCAGAATCTCAGAACGAAGAATATGAAGATGAAGGCCAAGATCGACAGGATGATCACCTTCAGACAACCCGAAAAGAACACCGTTTCCTCCTCATCGATTTCGAAATCTTTTTTCTTCTTTTCCTCATCCATTCCCACACCAATGTATTCCACATTCTCGGTTTCATAATCCGCTGCGATCGCTTTTTTCAGCTCATCAACGTTTCTGAATCTCTCGTTTGGATCCATAGCCATCGCCTTGAAAATTGCTTTTTCCAGATGTTCGGGCACATTCGGGTTGAATTTCCGCACCGATGGAAGAAGTATCCCTCCCACTCTATCCGGCGCGGAAACGGGATCTTTCCCTGTGAGCATGAAGTAGAGTATTCCACCGAGAGAATAGACATCGGTGAACGGTCCCTTCGGTATCTTAAAAGCGTAAAGCTCTATGGGAGCGTATCCCGGGGTGAAGAAACCGGGCTGGGTTTGTGTGTATTCCCCTATGTATTCCCTTGCACTGCCGAAATCAACTATCTTCACGTTACCATCCTCATCCATTATGACGTTATCCGGTTTCAGGTCACAATGGATGATACCTTTTTCATGCATGAAACCAACGATATCGCATATTCTGGAAAATGTGTTCAAAGCGAAGTTTAAATCCAACTTTCCACGTTTCTCGACGAGTTCTCTGAGGTTCATACCCTTGACCAGTTCCATCACGATGTATATCGCACCGTTTTCCTCCAATATGTCGTAAACTTCGGGAATTCCCTCATGTTTTATCCTCGCCAATTTCCTCGCTTCCTCTAAGAATCTCCTTCTCAATTTTTCGTACTTCTCAACTGAGATCGTGGGAAGTTGACTTCTCCCATCCTCATCTATTAACCCCATCGGCATGAATTTCTTTATGGCTACGTATCTTCCAAGTTTCTCATCGAAGGCTCTGTACGTCCTTCCCACTCCACCTGTTCCCAGAATATCGAGAATTTTGTATCTTCCGCCGATCATTCCTTTTTCATCCATTCCTTCATCACCTCTTACTCTTGAACATCAGAAAATCTCTGGATTTGAAAATATCGAACTCATCCTTGAGATCTTCGATGATCCGAGTGATTCCGTTTCTATCCAAGAGATCACCGAATTCTTCCACGGTGATGACACATCTGTCTTTCATCTTCAGTTCACGTTCTATCCTTTTCTTGAGGATTCCCTTGAACTCCTCGAATAGGACATCGTATAATCTATCCCGAAGTTTCTTTGAAATGTTTACCCTCATTCCGATCATACGAGATTCATCCTCTTTTTCATCTATGTGAATGAACTGAAAATCCTCATCCAGATCCACGGGTGATACGAACAGCCATTTTCTCTTATCTTTCATCCTCCTCAATCCGTTGAAGAATGATGAATCTGGTGGAGATTTCAACAGCACGATGTGAATTTTGGATTTCGAAATGTAGTTCAAATGATACGTTCTCAGAATCTCTAAGGAGTTCACTCTATCGTGAAATTCCCCAAGTTTCAATCTTTCAACCATCCTCTTGAAGAGTCTCAATCTTGGATCATCGATTCCTCCGGCTTCATCTTCGGCTTTCCATGTGCGTTTCCTTAAAAGATGTGAAATGACCTTCGGTGGATTCCCAAAGTTCGTCGTGTATTCGATGAATCCATCAATGATGTCACGAACTGATTTTCTGAAATCGATGACATCTTCACTTTCACCTATCATCAGGTAATTCTTCGTTTTCTCGTCGAGTATCTTTATTTCCTCCCTCACGATGTCGAAGATCCTTTCAACAACTTCTTTCCTCCTGAATCTTGGGGACTCGAAACTCATGTTCACCACGTTGAAAAACACACCGAATTTTCCCACGAATTCCGAGTTCAACCTCGACAGAACGAACTTTATGAAAGGCAGAATATCTTTGGAATCCATCAGAAAATACTTTCCGGTGTATGAATCGAATGAATCTTTCAGAAGATCCAGTGGTAATTCATGTCTTTCCCGTCTGAGTCCATCCTCGACAACTTCGAGTTTCAGCTTCACATCTATGGAATACAGGTTGGAGAACATCAAGGATGTCCTGTATCTCACACATTTTCCCATGGTTCATCTCCAGCCCTGAACACCGTTATTTTCATCTTCAAATTGGATAGATAAACAATTTCACCTTCATTCAAGGGGTATGGATCGTGAGGTTTCAAAGCTTTGAGAGTTCGTCCTTTCACGAAAGTTCCGTTCTTCGATCCCAAATCTTCCACGAACAATCTTCCATCCTTGAAGATCAAAGCACAGTGAACCCTCGAGATTTGAAGAAACTCATCATCAACTTTCAAATCGTTCCCTCTTCCCCTTCCCACGGTTATCTTGGAACCATTCTTCATTCGGAATCTTCCTTTGCTTTCCCCGACTTCGATGATCAGTTCAACGGTTTCTTCATTTTTCTCAATTTTCAGATCGTAGAGTGTGATGAATTCCTTCAACTCTCCAAGACGCTCCAATATTTCAAGCATGGCTTTCGAAATCGCCTTTTTCTCCTCTCCATCGATCGATTCATTCATCGCATCTTTGATGATCTTTTTCAACCTTTCAAGATCATGAATCTCCCCGAACAGGCTCACCCTGTAGATGAGATTCCCCTTTTCGATTCTACCACTCAGATCGCAGAGTCCTA
Organism: Thermotoga sp.; assembly: GCA_003641545.1. Taxonomy (GTDB): domain Bacteria; phylum Thermotogota; class Thermotogae; order B21-G9; family B21-G9; genus B21-G9. Next base: position 734 of record QNAU01000172.1, on the reverse strand, counting down.
TCTTCCTATTTCTACGTATTCTCCGGGTTTTAGTATTGAACATTTTATTCCCTTCCCTTCAACGAGATTCTTGAATTTGTTCTCATCCGCTCTTATGATATCCCACGTGTTGTAGTGCATGGGTATCACCATCTTCGGTTTTATAAAATCGACCGCGATGACCGCATCTTCCACATCCATGACGTAATTTCCACCTATCGGAAGAATCGCTACATCCACCTTCTCCATTTCGAGCAATTTCATCTCCATCGATAGTCCCGTATCTCCCGCATGATACACGGTTCCTTCATCCGTTCTTATCAGAAAGCCACATGGATTCCCACCGTAGATCACACTGTGATTCGTCACAATTCCAGATCCATGAAGAGCAGGAAACATCTTCACCGTTCCGAATGGGAATTCGTATTTTCCACCTATGTGCATCGAATGTGTTTTTACACCCTTTCCCTCGAGATAGACGGATATTTCGAAGTTGGTTATCACAATTGAATCGTATTTTTTCGCTATCTCTACGGTGTCTCCCATGTGATCTCCATGACCGTGGGTGACGAGGATGTAATCCACCTTTGGCAGATCGTCGACCGATATGGGAGATTGCGGATTTCCACTTATGAATGGATCGATGATGACACGATGATCCCCAATTTCCAGAAGAAAACTCGCATGTCCTAAGAACTTTATTCTCATTCACGACACCCCTTTCCTCACGATTTCATTTTGATTATACTCAATTT
>QNAU01000171.1 GCA_003641545.1 Thermotoga sp. | reverse complement strand
GTTCTTTCGGTATCCTCTGGGTCATCTCTACGTATCTGTCAACCATATCCTTTATTTTCCTCACGAGGGCTTGGAGATGTTTGGTATTCCTGTATCTCACCTTAACGAGTTCTATCTCGAACAACAGGAGGGATTTCCTGTTCAACTTTCTCCCGAGCAATCCCCTCTCCAATCCCTCGACCAAAACTTTGAAGGTCCCATCCGGATTCTTCATCACCTGAACGATCTGAGCGATCGTTCCTATCTCGTATAGATCGTTCGCGTCAGGTTCCTCAACTTGAGGATCCTTCTGCCATGCGAGAAAGAGTAATCTGTCGGTCTTATCTACCGCATATTCCAGCGCCCTCACGGATTTCTTCCTTCCGACGAGGAATGGAACCACAGAGCCTGGAAAGACTATCACACCATCCCTCATCGGTATGACCGGGAGGGTGGCCGGTATGATGATCTCGTTCTGTTCCCTTATGAACTCATCCAACTTCGACTTCAAAATTCATCATCTCCCACCTTGAATAAAGATTCGATCAGCTGATCGAATCTCTCTCCCTTCGCTCTCAACCTCACAGATCTTCTTTCCTCATCCTCGAAATCTATGGTTATCTCGAGGAACTCGTTCAGTTTCATCTTTGATATTCTATCAGCCCATTCAACCACGGTGACACCATCGACCGGCTGTAGAAATTCCATGAGACCAGAGGAGATGAAGTCATCCTCATCGTTCAATCTGTACAGATCCATGTGATACAACTTCAGATGATCGGAATAGATGTTCATCAGGACGAAACTTGGGCTTTTAACCTTGTTTCGATCTATCCCCATACCTTCCGCTATCGCCTTCGTCAAGATCGTTTTACCACTTCCAAGATCACCCTTCAAAAGGATCAGATCACCCTCGACAAGATTCTTCCCTATCTCACAACCTATCCTTCTCATCCCCTCCACATCAACGTTCTTAAAATTTATCTCCTTCAATCCTTTCATCTCGCCCATCCCATCGCCCTTTTAACCGCTTCCTTCCATCTATCAAAATTTTTCATGAGTCGTCCTCTTCTCGATTCATCTGGGATGAACCTTCTATCCGTCTTCCTCAGTTCCTCCAACTCCTCCATCTTCCAAATACCGGATTTCACACCGGCTGCGAATGTAACTCCCATGGCGGTCGATTCTCTGTTCACCGGCCTCGATATTTCCTTCCCAAGAATATCAGACTGGAACTGCATGAGAAAGTTGTTCTTGCTGACCCCTCCATCCACTCTGATTTCCCTCAACTCTATACCGGAATCCTCCTCCATCAACTTTGCAACTTCGTACACACTGTAAGCTATCGATTCCAAAACCGACCTGACGAGATGTTCTCTTCCCGCATCACTCGTGAGGCCTATGAACAAACCGCGTGCCCTCGAATCCCAATGCGGTGCTCCGAGACCGGAAAATGCTCCCACAAAATACACATCATCGTTTTTCTCGAGTGACATAGCCACATCTTCAGTTTCCGAGGGTTTCGAAACTAAACCGACTTTGACCAACCAATCGATGAGAGTCCCACAGTTGAATATGCTACCTTCCAAAGCGTAGATCACCTTCCCATCCATCCCCCAAGCTATTGTGGATACGAGCTTTTTAGATTTCTTCAAATTCTCGCCCGTGTTCATGAGGATGAACGCTCCCGTTCCGTAGGTTACTTTGACCATTCCTTCTTTGAAACAGAGCTGACCGAACAGGGCGGATTGCTGATCCCCCATGACCGAAAGTATCGGTATCCCGTGGATCGTTTCACCGAAGTATCCCACGCTGTCAACAACCTTTGGAAGGATATCCATCGGTATGGATAGATACTCGAGAATATCAAGATCCCATTTCAAGGTTCTCAAATTGAACAACATCGTCCTTGAAGCGTTTGAAAGATCCGTTAAATGATTCCTCTCCCTCGTGAGGGAGTGGATCAGGAAAGAATCTATCGTTCCAAAACGTAATCTCCCTCTCTTCAAGGATTCCTTCACCTCATCTACATTTTCGATCAGCCACTTTATCTTCGTCCCGGAGAAATATGGATCCAGAGGCAAACCAGTTCTGTCCTTTATCAAATCATCCAAACCCTTTCTCTTGAGTTCCTCACAAATGGGTGCTGTTCTTCTGCATTGCCAAACGATCGCGTTGTAGAGGGGTTTTCCACTTTCCGCATCCCACACAACGCTCGTTTCCCTCTGGTTCGTTATCCCTATCCCCTTGACATCCTTTGGATTCACACCTTCCAGTATGTTACTCAATCCATCCTTGACAGTTTCGAGTATTTCATTCGGATCGTGTTCGACCCATCCGGGCTTTGGGTATATCTGGGTTATTCTTCTTTGGAATTTTTTCACTATCCGTCCCTCTTCGTTCACTAAGAAAACCCTCGTCGATGAGGTTCCTTGATCTATGGAAATAGTGAACAATTTCACCACCACCTGTTGAAAGAATATTAAAAAACGATGGCTCGAACGAGCCATCGTTTTAACCTTTCCCGAAGATCAGCCAATTTTCGGTATCTCTTCCTTGGCTTCCATCTCTCCCGTTTCCTCGACCTGAATGCTCCTGTAGGACTCCAAACCCGTTCCTGCCGGTATCAGCTGGCCAACTATAACATTCTCCTTGAGTCCTATGAGGTTATCCACCCTTCCTTCGACCGCCGCTTCCGTCAGAACCTGGGGTGTTTGCTGGAAGGATGCTGCACTCAGCCATCCAGCATGTTCTAAGGATGCCTTGGTTATCCTCAGAAGTTTTCTGACGTATCTCGCTGGATTCAACGGATTTATCAAATACTTTACACTTTGCCCATTCTCCATGACTTCTATTTCCTTGACCTCATTTTTCACCATCTTCTCAAGCAGTTCTGGAGTTATTTCATCTCCTTCTTTCGCTATCTCCTTGATCTCTCCATCCACATCCACCAGAACGTGATGAGCCAGCTTCTTACCAATTACTTCTCTTCTGTTGTTGTCAACCTTGGAGTTCATCCTCATCATTTCTTCGTTTATTCTCTTTATTTCAGCGAGACTCACGAGATCACCGGGCAGGTAATCCGTATCCCCAGGATCGATTATTTCAACCTTTCCAAACATCTGTCTTATTATTATTTCAACGTGCTTGTTGTGTATATCGACTCCCTGCTCCGCGTAGACTCTCTTTATCTCCCTGAGCAGATATTCCGCTGCCCTTATGACTCCGAGTTCTTTCATCAGCAATCTCGGTCTTATCGCACCGGTGGTCAGTTCCTGTCCTTCGACGACCTTATCTCCCACCGTGACCTTGGGTTTCGTCCCAACCGGGACCTCGTATTCGTGTATTCCACCATCGTAATCCTCTATGTATATCTTCGTACTTTCTCCAACCACCCTTACGTCCTTGACAATTCCCCTGACCTTGCTGAATATGCCCGCAGGTTCTTTCAGCTTTTTCCTCGCTTCGAACAACTCCTCCGCCCTTGGAAGTCCCTGTGTTATGTCCATCGCAGTTGCTATTCCACCTGTGTGGAAAGTTCTCATGGTCAGTTGTGTTCCAGGCTCACCTATCGACTGGGCAGCTATTATTCCAACCGCTTCACCGATGTTCACGATCTTATGGTTC
>QNAU01000170.1 GCA_003641545.1 Thermotoga sp. | reverse complement strand
TGGGGCGAACCGAGAAGCTTCGAATTCGAACCGAAAGCCCACTGGGATTTCGTGAATGGAAGAGCCTTCGATTTTCAGAGGGGAGCGAAACTTGGTGGATCCAGATTCACCGTTCTTTGGGACAAGCTCGCGAAATTGGAAAGGGCGTTGATAAATTTCATGCTCGATCTTCACACCAAAGAACATGGATACGTGGAGGTACTACTTCCCCATTTGGTCAGAAGAGAAACTATAACCTGGACGGGACAACTACCGAAATTCGAGGATGATCTTTACAGAACGGAACCGGACGATATGTTTCTCATACCGACCGCGGAGGTTCCACTCGTTGGACTTCACGCGAACGAGATACTGAACGAAGACGAACTCCCACTCAAATACGTTGCCTACACACCATGTTATAGAAGAGAAGCGGGAAGTTATGGGAAGGACATCAGGGGAATGATAAGACAGCATCAGTTCGACAAGGTTGAATTAGTGAAGGTCACCAAACCTGAGGATTCCTTCGACGAACTCGAGAAACTCGTCGAGGATGCCGAGGATGTCCTGAGGAAACTGGAACTTCCCTACAGGGTCGTTCTGCTCTGCACGGGCGATCTCGGATTCGCATCTGCGAAAACCTACGATCTCGAGGTATGGTTACCATCCTACAACAATTACAAGGAGATATCCTCCTGTAGCAACACCATGGATTTCCAGGCTCGCAGAGGGAAGATAAGGTTCAGGAGGAAAGATGGAAAGCTCGAGTTCGTTCACACGTTGAACGGTTCTGGACTCGCAGTTGGAAGAACACTCGTTGCGATAGTTGAAAATTACCAGATGGCGGATGGAAGGATCAGGATACCCGAGGTTCTCAGAGATTACATGGATGGGATGGAATACATAGAATTTTGATTGGGGGGATAGAGCGGTGAGCACGATGAGAGCGATCCTGAAAGAGAAACCGGGATATGGTTTCAGTTTCAAACGTGTTGATGTACCGAAGGTGGGACACAACGAGGTTTTGGTGAAGGTCAAGTATGTTTCGATATGCGGTTCCGATCTCCACATATACAGATGGGACGAGAGTATGAGGAACAGAATAAAACCTCCAAGAATCATCGGACACGAGTTTGCGGGTGAGGTGGTGGAGATCGGTGAAGGGGTTGAGAACATCGAAGTCGGGGATTATGTGTCCGCGGAAACTCATATATACTGCGGAAAATGTTACCAATGTAGGATTGGAAAACCCCACATATGTAGAAATCTCAAGATACTCGGTGTCGATGTGGATGGAGCATACGCGGACTACGTCGTGGTACCGGCGAATATAATTTGGAAGAACGATCCGATAATCCCACCCGAATTCGCATCCGTGCAGGAACCCTTTGGAAACGCGGTTCATGCTTCATTCACAGTTGATCTGTCGATGAAGAAGGTTCTGATCACCGGACTTGGACCCATAGGTTTGATGTCCGCCATGATCGCTCAGGCGATTGGATCTGCGATCGTCATAGGAACGGAGGTGAATCCATACAGGATAAGACTCGCTGAATCTGCTGGAATAGAACATGTTGTGAATCCACTCGAGGAAGATCTGACGAAAAAGGTTATGAAACTGACCGATGGCACGGGTGTGGATGTGGTGCTCGAAATGTCCGGAAATCCATCCGCTTTGAAGCAAGGATTGGAATTGTTGACGAATGGAGGAGACATCGTTCTGCTCGGAATATTCGATGGTGAAGTCAATTTGAAATTGAACGAACTGGTGATATTCAAGGGAGTGAAGATCCACGGGGTGACGGGAAGGCTGATCTTCGAAACATGGGAGTTGGCGACCAGATTGCTGAAGAGTGGTAAGGTTGATCTGTCAAAGGTTATAACCCACATTCTCCCCTTCGAAGAGTGGGAAAAGGGCATGGAACTCATGGACAGGGGAGAATGTGGGAAAGTTGTTCTGAAACTCTGATTATTGCTGAACCACCTTCTTTTTCACGAACTTAAATTCAATCTTTGGGATACATGGAGGATTTATCGAGCTCACATCGAGATCCTTCACGAAGGGAAGTGCGTATCTTACAAAATCCTCCGTGATGTTGAATCCATCTTCCGTCATGTACTCTTTCGGGAGCTTTCTCTCCTTATCCGATCCTCCCACCTTCTCAAGATCGACGTACCCAAGTTCCCAGAGATACGGTTCGTCGTTCTTTCTCACAACGTTGACCATGACACCATCTATTCCTTCCAGTGCGAGTTTCACCGCCTTCGAGCCTGCAGAAGTTGCGACATCGACATCAACCTTTGTCGATGAGTGCCTGGCTGATCTCTGAACGTAATCGAGTATCGCAACGTGGGTTTTCAGTTTCAACTCATTCTCAACCATGTTGGATATCTTGATTCCAACCTTTCCCAGTTGTTCGTGTCCGAACTCATCCTTAACGTCCGACTTAGAGACAAAATCCCCTGTTTCCTTCCACCTTATACCTTCCGAAACTGCCACGACGCAGTATCCAAACTTTTCAACTTTTTTCTCCACCTCTTCGAGGAACCTTTCCCTGTCGAAAGGCACCTCCGGGAAGAGGATGATCTGAACATCCCTGTTTGGAAGGAAAAGGGATGTTGAAGCAACTATCCAACCCGCATGTCTTCCCATCGTTTCCATTATGAAGACCTTCGTCGAATCCCTGTGCATCGCGGATACATCGAGCGTGGATTCCATGAAGGTGATGGCGTTGAAACGGGCGGTCGTTGGGTATCCAGGACAGAAATCCGTTTCCATGAGATCGTTGTCTATCGTCTTTGGAATTCCAACAACTTTCAAATCGTATCCCATCTCCTTCGCCTTTTCCTTGACAGTCTTCGCGGTGAGCATGGAATCGTTCCCGCCGTTGTAGAAGAAATAACCTATGTCATGGGCATCGAGTATCTTGAAAAACAACTCGAAATCTTCATCAGTTCTCAGTTTTTTCCTGCAGGAGCCGAAGAATCCACCGGGAAGTCTCGAGATTTTCTCCAGTTCACTGGGATCTTCCTGAGTCAGATCGATTATCTCCTCCTTCAAAAGTCCAGTCACACCGTAGAGGGAAACGAAGACTTTCTCAAACTCCCCGGATCCCAGCGCGGTTTTCAGAACCCCGTACGCGGAGCAGTTTATGACGCTCGTGACACCACCAGATTGGGCGTATATGATGTTCTTACCGGACATCCCGCTTCACCTCCCCTTTCCTTCATCCATCATCCTACACCCTTCACCCTTGGACCTTTTTTCATTATTTTCAACATCTTCTTTCTCTCGTACATCCTCTCATCCGCAACCTTGAGAAGATCGTTCAGGGTTGTTCCATCCGAACCGTAAACTGCGCTTCCAACGCTTATACTTATCTCCACGTTGTAAGGTTCCAAGAACATGTTATCAAAGTGTGTAAACAATCGTTTTTCAACCATGTTAACTTGTTCTTCACCGACTCCAACCCATATGGCACCGAACTCGTCCCCACCTATTCTCCCCACGAAATCACTCTCACGTTTGAACTTCTTCAACTCACTCGCCACCCTTTTCAACAGTTCATCCCCAGCCTCGTGTCCGAAATGGTCGTTCACATACTTCAACCAATTGACATCTATCACGGACAC
>QNAU01000169.1 GCA_003641545.1 Thermotoga sp. | reverse complement strand
TTTCAAGGCTTTCCTTGCTCTGTCATTCCAGATTCCAAATTGCTTGGGATCGTAGAGACACAAAATCTCTGTTGCAGAGGCAGGTCCGAGGTGTTTTATGTGTCTGTTGAACTCATCAAAACGTCTTTCAAAAGGTTCATTGTCATACAGAAGCCTTTTGAAGTATTCTTTCAATCTGGCAAGGGTGTTGTCATTTATAATGTGCTCTACAACATAATCTTTATTAGTCCATGCATTGTAAGCCCACAGATTTGAAATCATTCTCCCGACATCTAATTCTGTCATCTGATCTATTTTCTCTGGTGTTCTCAAAAAATCAACAAGTGCCGTTCGTTTATGACGAAGTTCTTTTTCCTGTTGAAATTCAGGTCGTTTGTAAACTCTTTTGTAGTAACTTCGTATCTTTTCCCTCTGCTCTTTCAGTAGTTCCCTCATGAGTTTTCCTCCCAACAATGGATAATATTTCTAATTTATGAAGAAACTTGCAAATTCGCGGTAACCTTACACGTAGTCTATATGCACCTTTATAGGATCCTTTATCTTTGAGAATACTTCTGAGGGTTTTAGGTTTAATGACAGTTCTTCCATGGATAGAGATAACAACACGTTGGTGAGTAGAAGGGTGATAATAAATGACATGGCTTCCTCTCTGACGATCTTCTACATAACCCAATTTATTGAGAACTTTGACAATATCAGAAGCGGTGATGTTAGTAAATCTTGGACTCAAATTGAGACCTCCACATTTGTGGTTTCTATTTCAATGTCATTGGGTATTTCTTCTCCATGAGCTTTTAAGGATTCAATATAAAGCAAAACAGCTTCCTGGAGATTTTTAAGGGCTTCCTCTTTCGTATCTCCTTGGACATGACAACCTGGTAAAGCAGGAACCCAGGCATGGAATCCACCATCATCTTCAGGTTCAATAAAAGCTTTATATTTGATAGTCATTTCATCCCTCCCAATCTGAGTTTTCTGAGTTTACAAAAAAGGCAAAGAGAGGTTGATGTTCCTTCCTAAATGGAAGTATAACATGTTCTATTTACTCTGAATGAAAAATGATTTTATTCGATCCCAGAGAGGTTTCTAAGGTGCCCCCAACATTTGGACAATAAAAATCACAATTTTTATTCATCCAGCTCAAGAAGCCCTCACCATACCTTAGTCGCCCACTTTAACTCCTTTAAATCCATCTTTTCCATTAAATATATGCACTCCCTTTATATGCCCTAAAAAATCTCTCCATATAGATGTTATCCTTATATCCCCGTTCTCCCACACTTGCCTTTATTCCTTCTCTTTCCAACACATATCTAAGGTTTCTGCCCATGAACTGACTCTTTCTGTCTGTATGCATTATCTTTGGTGCCCCGTATTCCTTTATACCCTTCTCAAGCACCCTTACACACATACCCTCATCCATCGTGTTCGAGATCTCATAACTTATTACCTTCCTCGAATATTGATCCATTATAAATACCCCGTAAGCATATCCTCCATTTACCCTTATGTATGTTATGCCACTAACCCACACTTGATTTGGCTTTATTATCTCCCTGCCAACAATCATGTTCTTTATGCCAGCATCCACACTTTTTGTTAGCTCCCTTCTCGGGAATATCCCTTTAAGACCTATCTTTCTCATTAACCTACGCACTCGTTTCTTGTTCACCGGCTTGCCCAGCTTTTTCCTCAATATCGCTGTCATCCTCCTGTATCCCAGCGTTGGATCTTCGCTGTATTTTTCCTCTAGGTAATTATCCAAACCAAATTGATACGTCATTAAAAATCCATTGCGGTCATCTTTATTTCCTTATAATAAGGAAATAAATCCACATATTTTTCCTTCTTGTAAGGAAAATATCCCTCAAATGTGGTAATATAGAATAGGGTGGTAGGTTTCATGGTTTCTTCGGAGACACTCAAAGAAATAATGGTTGAAAACAGAGAGTATATCCTGAGCATCGATAAGATACTTCCGAGGGAGATCGATATTCCAGATGTGGAATCCCTGAAAAGGTTGAAAAAAGCCGTCGTTCTGTATGGAGTTAGAAGGAGCGGGAAAAGTTTTATCCTTCTTCACATATTCAAAAAGCATCCAGAAAAAGCGTTCTACATCGATTTCGCGGATGAAAGACTCCATGATATCGAAGCGAAAGATCTTGAGAAGATATGGGAGACCATCCTCGAACTGAAACCTGAACTGATCAAAAGTAAGGATGTCATCTTACTCTTCGATGAGATCCAAAATGTTCCCATGTGGGAAAAATTCGTGAGAAGGCTGGTGGAGAAGAAAAACGCCGTTGCTTTCTGTGCAGGATCCTCATCTAAGATCACTCCCAAGGAAATCCACACATCTTTGAGGGGAAGATCGTGGAGTATCGAAGTTCTTCCATTTTCGTTCAAAGAGTTTATGAACGCCAAATTCAACGTGGAAGATGTATCTGAATATCTCTACGGCGACAGGAAAGTTCTGGTAAAGGGTGCTTTTTTGGAGTATGTCAAATACGGCGGAATGCCGGAAGTTGTGCTGTCGAGGAGTGAATTCGAAAAGAGAAAGATGATCAAAGAATACATAAGCTCCATGTATTTCAGAGACATGGTGGAAAGATACAGGATAAGCAACATCGTTCTTCTCGATACCCTGTGGAATAGATTGTTCACCGCCTATGCCACAAAGTTCTCGGTGAACGGATTTTACAGACATTACAGGAACCTCATTCCGATTTCGAAGGACACGTTGTACGAATATTACAAACATTTCATAGATAGCATGCTTCTCTTCGAGGTTCGAAAATTCACAGAATCGCCCTATAAAAGGATGAGGAATCCTGCGAAGATCTATCTTGTCGATCATGGGCTTGCCAAGAAAATCTCATCTGAAAATTTCGGTAGGATTTTGGAAAACATAATCTACATAGAACTCAGAAGAAGAGGCTATGAGGTGTATTACCTCGAAGAAGAAGGAAGAGAGTGTGATTTCATAGCTATGAAAGATGACAAAGTCGAAGCGTATCAGGTATCGTGGGAGTTGAACGAAGAGAACAAAGACAGAGAGATCGAAGGTTTGCTGACTGCTTCGAGAATCGCAGATACGGATGAGCTCTTTGTTCTTACATACGATCAGGAGGGTATGATCAAAAATGGTGGGAAAGAGATAAAGGTTATACCTGCCTGGAAATGGTTGTTGAGAACCACTCAAGGCGATAGATGAACATTGAGAGGAGAGCTTCCAAATTTCTTCAGGTTCAAAGATCAGAAAGATGACTCAGACATGCCAACCCATGGAACTTAGTGCCCAGGTTCATAATTGTCTATTTTTATCTTAGCCGTCTGGTAGAGATATGGATCGGTTAGTATTCGTTGATCTTCGTTGCACTACTCACAATTTGGGCGTTGATTTACATATTTCCCAAGAAAGCAAGTGGTGCGAGGATATTTATCAACCTTGGAAATTGGAATTATGAGAACAAAAAGATCCACGCAATTGTATGGTTAATTTTTCCTATGTTAAGATATTGGAAGAAAAAGTTATTTAGGAACTGATTGAAGATCATACTCGTGATCATCCTGAAGTGATCGGGAATGGGGAAATAAGAAATGCTTACAGAGGAAAAAATTATTAATCGAATTGATAAGTTAATTGAAAAAGGAAATA
>QNAU01000168.1 GCA_003641545.1 Thermotoga sp. | reverse complement strand
CTCTTTCATTCGATGGACAGGATGAGTTCATCTTTCCTAAGCTCAACGATCCTTTCCCTGTATCTTCCGTTGACATCCCTTATTTTGAAGATCCACGTTGATTTACTCTGATAGTTCCCATCAATTTTGCTTATTCTTATCTTATTTTCGTCTATCTCCACCTTTCTTAAGGAATAATTTCCCTCTTCCCAATCGTTGCTCACACCATCATCCTCATAGTAGAAAAAGCTGAAACTTTTCTTCATGAAGATCTCGAATTCCACCACATCTATCTTTCTTTCCAGAAGATAGTTCATGGGTTTCGTTTTCATCACCACGCTGTTCAACCTCTGGAAATGTGGTATCTTTTCCAATGGGGCGGGAACAACGTTCCAACCCTTCGAATACATCTTCAAATCCACCAGATCGAGCCACACATCTTCGGGAAAGTAAACCAATCTCTCCCTGATGCCCATCGATGTTACCGGTGCGACCATTATCGATGGACCAAACATGAATTGATCCTCCAAATTCCACGTTTTCGAATCCTTTTCAAAATCGTAAACGAGCGGTCTTATGAACGGCTCGTCGTTCATCACCGACAACGCGTAGTTGGAGTATATGTAAGGTATGAGGGAATATCTGAGCTCTATGATCTTCCTCACAATTTTCTCCACCCTCTCACCGAAAACCCACGGTTCCTGCGGTCTTGAATCGACACAGCTGTGGTTTCTGAACAAGGGCATGAAGGCACCGACTTGGTAAAATCTCACCAACATTTCCGGGGTCACATCTTCTTTGAATCCACCGACATCGAATCCCGTGTAGAAGATCCCGCACAGAGATAAGGTGAGATTTCTCACGATCTCTCGATTCACATGATACCACCAACTGCGGTTATCTCCCGTCCAAACACCTCCATACCTTTGGATCCCGGGATACGCGGACCTGCTGAATATGAGATACCTTTTCTTCGGATCCAACCTCCTCAACCCTTCATAGGTTGCCTTCGTCATCATGAAACCGTATATGTTCCTAACCTTGTGATGTGGTATCATCTCACCTTCATCATCTCTGTGGAAGATCTCATCGTAAACATTCCTAAGGTCCTCAACGCCGTTCTCGAACAAGGACGGAATCATGACACCAAAATCCAAGTCCAAACTGTTCACCCTCGATTTCATTTCATTCAACGCTCTTTCGGAGGTGAATATGGATGGTTCATTCATATCATTCCAGAAACCATCTATCCCAAGTTTGACGAATTCTTCGTGGAGATCTCCCCACCATCTTCTGGTCTTTTCCCTCAGAAAATCTGGATGATGTGTTCTACCGGGCCAGACAACACCGATGAATGGTTTTCCGTTTCCATCCAAAACGAAGTGATCCCCCTTGATCCCCTCTTCATAAACCTCGTATCCGCTCTCCACCTTGACCCCAGGATCAACGATGGTAACCACCTTGAATCCCATCTCGTGGAGCTCATCCACCATCTTCTTCGGGTTCGAAAAATTTTCTCCATTCCACGTGAAGATCTTGTAGGAATCCATGTAATCTATGTCGAGGTGTAGAACATCGCATGGTATGTTTCTGTCGCGAAATTTCTTAGCTATATCGATTATCTCATCCTGAGATGAATACCCGAATCTACTCTGTTGATATCCAAAAGCCCATATGGGTGGTAGAAAATTCGATCCCGTCAGTTTCAAATAATTCTTCACAACCTCTCTCATACTTTCACCGAAGAAGATGTAATTCACAAAACCATTTCCCCTGATTCTCACCGTGTACCTTTCATTTCCTTTTGTGTCCAGATCGATTTCCATGTATCCCGGATAATCGAAAAACGAACCGTAAACGATCTCATCGTTCAGAAAGATGAAAAAGGGCAGTGCTTTGTACAGATCCTCCCCTTCGGTGTGCAGTAAACAATCTCTGTTGAAGAATCTGAATCTCTTTTCCCTTCTGTTCAGAGGACCTATCTTATCTCCAAGCCCGTATACGACGCCATTCGGTAGCTTTCTCTCGAGTATGAAAAAACCATCCTCATTCTTCAACCCTACATCCTCGATCACCATTTTCCCTTTCCTCTCAACCGCGACGAGATCGTCAATAACAACGATTTCGCACTCTTTCAAATGTTGAGAATCGTTCTTCACCTTCGGTTGGAAGGTGAATTTGTTGACATCCGGTTTCCCGTACACGAGTATCAGGATCCGGTCATCTATCCACCCGAAACGTCGCATGTTCATCCCTCCAGATCGGAGATCCAACGAAAAATGCCCCCGGGAGGAATCGAACCTCCATTTGCGGATTAGGAATCCGCCGTTCTATCCGTTGAACTACGGGGGCATTTGAACTAATTTTCTCACGATTTCAAGGATTCTGTCAACCTTAATTCCTTCATTCCCCGCAGATGGACATGAAGATATTTACCAGTTATTGGATGAGGATTTGGGTATAATGGATGAAAAAATCTGAGGAAGGTACAGAGATGGCAGGATATATGGAACAAGGAAAGGGAGTCATGGGGGATAGGGATGGGAGGGATGAAAATACCCCCAGAATTGGGAAGGGGACTTTGAAGAACCCGGAAGAATACACAGCTTATAATTTTAATTCAACCGAATTTTCCCACAAACCGTGTATGTTACAGTAAGACAGAGCAAGAATACTTCCCGATTTCTTCGTTTTGAAACTGAAGGAAACCTTGGGTTCGGTGTAAATCTCCCGAGATGATTCCCCATGTGCCAGAAAATCGAATCTTCCAAGCATAACAGGATTTTTCTCGCCATCCGGAAGAAAGTACACTTCTATCCAACTTATATGATGTTCCACGGTGTTTGGATGCGGTATTTCCTTTCCAACTGAAACTTTAACCTGAATTTCCTCCCCTTTCTCAATTTCTATGACGGGCATATGCTTTTCACTCTTCCAATCCTTCGATTGAATCAATCCACTTAGATTCATTCCTTGGATCCCTCCCTTTTGAGGCATTCTTTGCATATTCCTCTCAGGAATATATCGTATTCCTGAACTTCATGACCATCCAAGTTCTTCGGTACATCAATTTCCAAATCAAGATCGAATATTCTTCCGCATATCTCACATTTAAAGTGTGCATGAGGTTCGGTGATAATATCGTACCGCAGTTCGTTGTTCTCTATGGTAATCTCCCTTACTATTTTTTTTGATACAAATAATTTTAGAGTATTATATATCGTCGTCTTGGATATGGTTGGAATTTCCTCAGACAGATCCCTGTATATTTCATCAACCGTTGGGTGATTCAACCTGTTTTTCAAGTATTCATATATCCTTATTCTATGGTAAGATGGTCGAACATTGTATTTTTTAAAGACGTCGCATGGATTAATGTTCAAGATTTCTTCTCTACCTCCCATGAACCACACCCCTTCTCACGATTAATTCATCTTGAATATCTTATCACAGTCATGAAGATGGTTCAATATTGGATCTGATTTAATTTAGTGATTTTATTTCATTATTTTTAAAATTTCAATAAAAGTTTCCAAATTGGTGTGACCTCTCCTTTCATCTTAAATTTCATCCAGATACGATGATCACCTTGAACCTCATCTATCTTTTCCATGGTCTAAATTTTCAGGGGGGATGGGAATGAACAGGATAGAAACAGGCATACCCGGAATGGATGATCTGCTCAACGGCG
>QNAU01000167.1 GCA_003641545.1 Thermotoga sp. | reverse complement strand
TCTATCCTACGTATCGAGGAACAGGAAGAGAACGGGATTCTTGATGGTGATGTTCGGCGTGGTTATCTTTGGTGTGGTTGTGACAACGATAGTCCCTTACAACATAGTTGAATTTCTCGACGATAAGTTCAAACAGGGTTTTCTTGGATATGACTTCGCCATCTTTGTGAACCCGGTCAAATCCTTCATGGGTCTGAAAGAGGTGAACTGGTCCGATGAGTTGAAAAGAAGTTATTTTGAAAAGTTCGACAGAGTCATACTTTTGCCCATCAAAATCGTGGATGAGAAGGGAAAAAATAGATTCACCATGGCTGGATTCATAGATGTCAAGGATGAGGATCCAAATGTGAAGATAGTTGGTTCGATGATGGGAACGGATAATCTGTGGGATCATTTCAGAATGGGTGAAAATGTCTGTGTAGCTGGGGCATTTTCAAAGGATTTCTCACCTTTTCCCGGAGAAGAAATCGAATTGATGATACCCATGAATTTTTTCCAATACAGCAATCCAAATCTGATTTTGGGAAAATTCAAGATAATAGGAATCTACAAACCTCAGTCTCAGATGATACCTGTGGAGATGCTTCTTCCCGTTTCGACACTCCCGGAAAATTACAGAAGCGGGATAGTAGTTTACTTGGGAAAACTTGGAAAAGATGTGGAAGCCGAAAAGATCAAGAGAGCGGTCATGAGGGACGCAAATTTTCCACTTCACATAACGGGAGAATTCACGAGGATCTACAGAGGTTTGAATTTACTGGCTAATCTTGGTGTGAGATTGCTTTATTTCGCAATGATAACTGGTTTCAGTGGGTTGATCTTGACGATGATAAGGTCCATCTTCTCCAGAAGGAGGACCATAGGAACTCTCAAAGCTCTTGGAATCACCTCACTTGAGGTATCGAGCTTCTTCGTGATAGAATTTTCCTTCGTGCTTTTATCCAGTTTAATCATGGGCATACTGGCGGGAACGATCGAGAGTTGGGATATAACGAGGGTAGTATTGTCAGCGTTCGACGATGGGAGAATCGATATACCCATCCTAAAACTTGTAATACTGTTTTTCACGGTATTTTCAATTGGTTTCATCGTGAGCATCGTTTCATCCATGATATCGTGGAAGTTGAAACCATCGAAGGTTCTTGGAACTTTTCAATAGTATGAAATATCGAGAGGAAGATGGTGGTGAAGGGAAAGACAATATCAAAGGCGATCGGAATTCACAAATACTATGATTCTCGCAGTGAACCAGTTCACGCTTTGAGAGGCGTGGATATAGAGGTGTTCCAAGGTGAAATTTTGGCTATAGTTGGACCCTCCGGATGTGGAAAGACGACCTTGTTGAACTGTCTGTCCGGAATAGATGTCCCAAATGAAGGAAAAATCTTTTTCAACGGGCTGGAAATATCCAGCATGAACGAGAAGGAACGAACGAAGTTGAGAGGGAGATACATGGGTTTCGTGTTTCAATTCTACAACCTGGTACCCTCTCTCACCGCTGTTGAGAATGTCGAATTGCCCCTTTTAGCTCGTGGAATGGATCCAAGAACCGCGCGGGAGAAGGCGCGGGAAATCTTGAAAATGCTCAAGTTGACTCACAGATTGAAGGCATACCCGGAAGAGCTATCCGGGGGTGAACAACAAAGAGTTGCAATAGCTCGTGCCATCGTGAACGATCCTATGGTTATATGGGCGGACGAACCAACCGGCGCTTTGGATACCGAAACAGGTTTTGAAATCATCAGATTGCTCGTTAACCTGAGCAAGGAAAATGGAACCGCAGTTGTCGTTGTGACACACGATGAAAGACTCACAAAGTATGCAGACAGAATAATGTACATGGACAGTGGGAAGATCGTTAGAATGGAGAGGAATCTGCAGGGGAGCTGGGCGGGTGATCGCGGGATCAGGTGATTCTTTCACACCTGATCCTGAGGAAAGTCCGGACTCCGAGGACAGGGTGCTGGATAACGTCCAG
The DNA here is from genome assembly GCA_003641545.1 of Thermotoga sp. GTDB lineage: Bacteria > Thermotogota > Thermotogae > B21-G9 > B21-G9 > B21-G9. The sequence continues at coordinate 1,701 of QNAU01000167.1, read as the reverse complement.
AGGGAGTGATCCCTGGATAGGGCCATAGAAAAGGAAACCGCCCTTCCATGGTGAAGGGCAAGGGTGGAAAGGTGAGGTAAGAGCTCACCAGCATCGGGGTGACCCGATGGCTTGGCAACCCCCACCTGGAGCAAGGCCAAGCAGGGAAGGTTCGAGGTGGTTCCGCCGATCATCCTTCCCGGGTAGGCCGCACGAGGGATGTGGTAACACATCCCCAAGATGGATGATCACCCGAGACAGAATCCGGCTTACAGCCCAGCTCCCCTGTTTGTCCCTTCTTCCATATTTTTTACTATCAAGCAGGACTCTCGTTGTTCTTAAGATTTCATGATATACTATCACCGGTGATAGTTACTATCAGGGGTGATAGTATGCTGTTCGATCCAAGACCGAAGACCAAAAGAGAAGATTTATTTGACAGGGAAAAAGAACTTGAAACTTTGCAGAGCGGTGATGCTCCCATGATTCTCATACTTGCACCGAGAAGATACGGAAAAACATCTCTGTTGAATGTGTTCTTGAATGAGATACCGGATCCTCACATATTCATAGACTGCAGGGCTTTGATCGTGGAAGAAACCTCAAAGGAAGTGTTCTACAGGTTTATGACAAATGAGATAAACAGGATAGTTCGTTCAGATAAGAATATTCTTAAATGGCTTGAGAGAATAAAAGGGATCAAAATTTTTGGGTTTGAAGTGTCCTTTGCAGAGTATGAGAAATCACCTCCAAATTTGGGTGAGATAATGAAGGTGATAAACGATTGGTCGGTGAATTCTTCTATAAAAACATTGCTTGTTTTTGATGAAGCGCAGTTGTTGAGATTTTTCAGAAGACGAGGTGGAATAGATTTCGTGGATCTCTTCTCATACATATACGACAACCTTGAGGGAATTAGAATCATACTGACGGGATCAGAGGTTGGTGTTCTTAAAGACTTTCTCGGAATAAATGAAGTTGATTCGCCGATGTATGGAAGATACATCAGTGAAATCAACCTCTCAAAATTCTCAAAGGATATGTCGTTGGAGTTTCTCCTGGAAGGGTTCAAGCAAATTGGGATGGAACCCACACCCTTGATTCTTGAAAAAGCTGTCGATGCTTTGGATGGGGTAGTTGGATGGCTCGTGATGTTCGGGAACAAAGCGGTAGAAAGAAAGCGTGTTGATGATGAGATTTTGAACGAAGTTCTGTCTGAAGCGAAGCTGGTGGTGAAGAATGAACTTGAACAACTCTTCAAGAACAGCGAAAAATATAGGTATATTTTAAAGGCGCTATCCTACGGTGCAAATACGTGGAGTTCAATAAAAGAAGCAGTAGAATTTTATGAGGGAAGGAAGATCACAGACGCATCTTTTACGAGGATCCTTAACAGGCTTATTTCCATGGGATATGTGAACGTGAGATACGGTGAGAAGAAAATATACGAGATATCTGATCCAATCGTCGCCAAGGTGGTTAAGGAATGAGGATCCTTTTAAAGTGAGGAAAAATGAAAACTGTTCACTTCATGTTCATTTGGAATCTTCCATCTTTTTCAACTTTTCAGCTATCTTCAAGATCCTGTTCATCTTGTTTTGAACGACACTTTTTGATTCCAAACCAAGTTTATCCGCGAGTTCCCTCAAGCTGAGTTCCATATTTTTTAGCCTGAGAATCGCAACCTCTCTCAAATCCCCTGGGAGGGAATCTATTCCAACC
>QNAU01000166.1 GCA_003641545.1 Thermotoga sp. | reverse complement strand
TTGGTGAAAAGGATTCTCGAACTTTTGGAGAGAGACGAAAGGTTCAAGTTCACCTTCGATGGGCACACAAATTGGTTGGATGATTTCCTCAGGTTCTTCCCAGATGAGAGAGAAAGAATCAAAAGATTCGTCAGGGAAAGAAGGTTGTTCGTGGGACCTTGGTTCGTGCAGGCGGATGAATTCGCGGTGAGTGGTGAATCCCTGATAAGGAATCTCCTGATCGGATCCATGATGGCTGAAGAATTCGGACACAGGATGAACGTTGGATACATCCCGGATCAATTCGGACAGATGGAGAACATCCCGCAGATACTGAGAGGATTCGGAATTGAGAGAGCGATGGTTCACAGAGGAGTGGGAGATGAGGTGAATCAGGATGAATTCTGGTGGATGTCACCGGACGGATCGAAAGTGCTGGCTTACTGCATAAAGAGGGGATACACGGAGGAACGAGTGATAACGAAGAATCTGGAGGAAAGTCTCGAAAATTTGAAGAGGTTCATCGAATCGAGGGAAAAAGAAAACACCACCGGTGTAACTGTTCTCATGGATGGAGCGGATTTCACCTATCCGAAGGAATACTTATCGAGGATCGTGGAAAGCTTGAAAAAGATGGGAGTGGAGATCGAGATATCGGATCTTGAAAGTTTCTTCGATGAACTTGAAAGAAGAATCCCGGAGAATTTACCGACGTATTCTGGAGAATTCAGAAACCCGAGATACGATCTTTTAGTGACAGGGGTTTACTCCACGAGGATTCACATGAAGAAAAAGAACCTCAGGGTGTCGAACTTCCTTGAAAGATACGTCGAACCATTGCTGACCTTGAATTACATCCTCAACTTGGAGTATCCAAGCGAGATCATGATGGACGTGTGGAAAAGGTTGATTCTGTGTCATCCTCACGACAGCATAAGTGGATGTGGAACGGATGAGATACACAGAGATGTTGAAACACGGTTGAGATGGGTTGAGGAAATTTCTTGGGAATTGATACGTGAATTGGTCAAGGAAATCTTCAATTCCCGCATCGAACATGGAAAGGAATTGAGGATCGATGAATTCATGATATTCAATCCAAATGTGTTTCCCTACGGTGGAATCGTGGAGGTTAAGTTCAAAACAACCGAGAGACTCGAAGGGAATTTCACCTTGAGATCCATGAGAGATGGCGAAAAGATACATTGTAAGGTGCTGAAAGTTGAGAAGATACAGGATTACATCGAGAACGACGGCGTGGAGTTCCGAGATCTGTTCGAGGTTGATGCTCTGGTGAGACTCGAAAACTTGCCATCCTTAGGTTTCGAAAGATTCGTCCTGGATGAAAAGGAAGGTTTCAAACTCGGTGATGCGTGGAAATCGGATCTTGAGATAGGGATGAACACACTGAGAAACGAACACATCGAAGTATCCGTGGAAGATGGGATCGTGAATGTGAAGGATCTGAAAACCGGTTTCACCGTGAAAACAGGAGTATTCAGAGATGATGGCGACGCGGGTGACGAATACAACTTCTGTCCACCGGAAGAGAATGAATGCACAATTTCTCCGTTGAAACTGGAAGAAGTTGGATTCGTGGATGAAAGACCTTTCAGAGTCAAGATGATTCTCGGAGGCTATCTCATGCTGTCCGAATCCCTCTCCAACGATGGGAAAAGAAGGTCTGAACGTAGGATCAAACAGGAAATCAGTTTGATCTTCACGCTCCATGAAAATGCGAGGTTCGTGGATATCGATGTTGAGTTCGAAAATGTGGTGAGAGATCACAGGTTGAGGCTCCTCTTCCTGTCGAATCTGAGGACGGACAGTGTATTTGCGGGTGAGCCCTTCGGTCTGGTTAAGAGAAAGAGTGTGAAACTGACATTTCAGGACCAGGAGAATCAGGTTTGGAAGGAAGGTTACATGGAATCGGATGTAAACTTTTATCCCTTTCAAAGGATCCTGTTCCTGGCGGATGAATCCAATGGATTCGCACTTTCAACCTTGGATACCACGGAGTATGAACATCGAAGGGAGAATGGGATCTCGATCTTGGAGCTGACCTTGGTCAGAGCCGTGGGTTACCTCAGCAGATCGGAATTGCCCATCAGATCGAGATATGCAGGTCCAATATTCAAAACACCGGATGCGCAGGTTTTGAGGAGAATGAAAACAAAAATCAGGCTGATACCATCGAAGAACCTATCGGAGATCTTCAGAATCTCCGAGAGTTTCCTCAATCCCCCGTTGATGGTGGGAATACCGAATCCCACGGGAGAGAAATCGCATTTCTCATTACTTTCGTGGGATGATCCGAGGGTTATCCTGAGTGCCCTGAAAAAATCGGAGTTCGACGATCGAATCATTCTCAGATTCTACAACATCTCCAATGAGGATTTGGAGATGAAGCTGAAACTGAACGATATCCTTGAGAATCCCAGAATCTGTAGCCTCGATGAAAAGAAAATGGAAAGCATCTCCCAAGGGGAGGATGATACTTCCTCCATTCTCTCTCTCAAGATCGGTGGGAAGAAGATCATCACCCTCTCACTTGGGTTCAAAAAGAAAGGATGAGGAGGTGTTCCCATGAGAAGGTTCGTCAATCTGATTCTCGTGTTGTCTTTTCTGGTCATCTTAACCCTGCCACTGTTCGCCAAGGAAGATGTGATAACCGTTCTCGTTCCATTCAGGCCGGATCAACCGTTCGGCGCATATTTCGGTGAGGTTATAAAACTCTTCGAGAGAACACATCCTGGAGTGAAGGTGAAATGGATCTTCGGAGGAAGCTGGGGAGATTACATCAAGAAACTCGGAACGATGCTCGGTTCGAGACAGGGACCGGATGTTGCCTGGGGAAATGCGGACTACATATTCATACCGGGTAGAGGAGGAGGACCAGCGAGCGCAGATTCCTTAACCATCCCGGATGAATACTTCACGAAAGAGGAAAGACTCGGTATGGGTGCTGCGGTCATGGGATCGATACAGGTTCCAGGTAGGGGAATAATAGTATGGCCCTGGCATCTTTACATCGGTGGTATATCGACGATGATAGCCAATGAAGATTACCTCAGATCCGCAGGTTTCGATCCGGATGAGATAAGAGCCAAAGGATGGACAACCGATGATTTCCTGAAGGCGCTGAGTAAAATCGTGAAGGATGTCGATGGAGATGGGAAGAACGACATATGGGGTTTCTATCCGGTGAACGCGGACGATGAGAGGATAGGATTGTTCCCCGTATACCTGAGCAAGAAGAGGCCACTTGAGGAGCAGTGGGCTGTTGATTACTTCTTCGATATAAAGACTGGAGAACTGAAAGATCCGGAACTTCTGTTGAAGGCGTTCCAGTGGCTACACGATCTCGTCCACAAATACAAATATGCACCGAAAGAAGCGGTGACGAAATCCTACGGTGATGCCCAGGATGCCTTCCTGAGAGGCGAGATAGCCTTCATAGCTGCCGGGCCGGATTTCTTGGCAAGAGTGAAAGAACACAACAGGTTGGTGCTCGAGGGCAAGATCAAGGGAAAGGTGATACACGCTGGTATAGTTCCAATGCCATATCTGAACGAGCCGGGACATGAACCGATAAGACCCACGCTGAACGTCTACGGTTTCTACAACTTCAAACAGCATCCTTACAAGGGTGATGAACACACAAAGCACGTCATGGAATTCTGCGATTTCATAACGAACATAACCTTCCAACCC
>QNAU01000165.1 GCA_003641545.1 Thermotoga sp. | reverse complement strand
GTTGTACATTCTCATCTTCTCAGCCCTCTTCAGGATATCCCTGCTCAACCTGCCTCTCATTATTATCTCGAAGACCTCTTCTAATCTTCTCTTCTTCAGAAAATAACCCAGATATGTCAGCTCCTCACCTGTTGCTGTTCTCAAAAGTGCGGTGTCGGTGACGAGAGCGACCGCGAAGATCAGCAGAAGATCGTCCGAAAGATGCAATCCTGCCTTCTCCGAATAGTCGAACAGGTTCAACACCAAGGCTGATCTCGGCTTGTGGAAGAATTTGATCGAACCCTCGAAGAATTCTCTCTCGTATTTCGGATGATGATCGAATATGACGTATCTTTTAAGTTCCACACCTTCAGGTAATCCCACCCTCTCCCTCAGGTTCACGTCGTATATGAAGAGAACATCTGGCTTCACCGTGGGGGATGTTGAAATTTTGAACCTTTCGATCAATCTTCTCACAACGATGCCCGGAGAATCAACGTGGAGTGATCCGCCAAAGATCTCCCTTCCCCAGACGACACCTGCGAAACCATCTGGATCCACATTCTTGTGAGTCAGGTGAAGAAGATTTAAAGTTCTCATCGCCCATCGAACTCGAAATCCTCAAAATTTCTGTTCATGGATACGAATCCGTCGAGGTTGTAGACGAATATCAGAATCTTCGCCACTATCCTGTAAAGCTCTTCGGGTATCTCGGAGTAGTAATCCAGATCCAAAAGAATGTCCACAAGCTCCGGATCACTGTATATCGGGATACCGTATTCCCGTGCGACCTCAACTATCTTCCTCGCGATCTCTCCCACACCCTGCGCTATCACCCTTGGTGCATCCTCCAGCTCCCTGTCGTATCTCAACGCCACCGCCTTGTCTATCTCATCGTTTGAATGGCTCAGGCTATCCACTCTAAACCACCCCTGTTCTCCCTTCCAAGGTCCAGCAGTCTCTCCCTCTCGTGGTATGCCATGGATGGATCCGAAAGATCCCCCACGAAGATCCTGCCCACCCCGTATCCCTCATCCTTCACGAAATCGATCAGATCATCGACGTATCGCTGTATTATTTCCCTGTTCCTCTCCACATACATGGAGATGCTCAGAGTCCTTTTGGAAAGGGTCATGTCTATGAATATCTCTCCGAAGTTGTTCGTGTTCAAGTCGAAGAATACTCTGAAGTTGCTGGAAAATCTTCTCGGATCTCTCATGACATCCATTCGGGATATCTTTCCGTTCACCTTAAAGAAGAGAGATTCGAACCAGGGAACACCGAGATCGTTGATCAACCTTGTGGTGAATCTGCTCAAACTATCCGGATCATCATCGATCTTCACGGTATCCTTCAAAATTTTATCACCCGAATTCGGCGGATTCCTGACAACCTTTCCCAACCTTTCCATCTTGCTCCATGGTTTGGAAGATTCGGTCGTATCACCATGCGCTATATTTTCGATTTCAGATTTCAAATTTGAAAAGAACCTGAGAATCCTATCCTTTGCCACTTTCAACCTATCGGGTGAGCCTTCCAGTCTGTTAAGGATGATCCTCGCAACCTTCTTGAATAACACATCGCTGGTGTCCTTCCAAATGAATTTTGGAAGTTTCATGATGAGCTTTTTCTGAAATTCGAAGAGAATTTTCTCGATCGTGTTTCTCAGCTTTCTCACACTCTCCTCATCCATTATCCCATGCAGATCCCTTTCGAGTTCGTCGAGAGATTCGTCCATTCTGTTCATCAGCTCAATCTTTTCCATTCTGCATTCTCCTTCGATCTTTGAGTTGATCAGCATGGCCGGATCGATTCCCTTCTCGATCAACTTCGGGGATCTCAAATTCCTGAAATTTGTTTTTAGAAATAAAGTTTTTAGAAGTTTAACCAACCTTTTGATCCTGATCCTCAGGTTTCGATCGGCTCTCAGGCTCTCTGGGAACGATTTTCCCTCCATCCGCTTCATCTCCACGAGGATGGTATCCATCAGGACTCTGGATGATCTGATGTTCCGATATCTTTCGGATCTTCCCACGATTTCCAAGTTTGCGCTGGCTTCAGTTTTTGGATTCAGACCGGAGTAAAGAAGGATCACCTCTTTTCTCAGGTTCTTTGGAAGTTTCAGCCACACATCCAAATTGTCCCTCAACCTCAAAATCATTTCCTTGAAACCACGGAACAATCTGAGTATCTTTCTATTCAACTCATCACCATTTTTCACATTTTCATCGATACAGCTCTTTTCCACATCGTTCAGAATATCGATCAGATCTTTGAGAAGTTCCCTCATCATGCCTTCTTTTTTCGCTGGCTTCGAAACACTCCCATCCCAACTTTCTTTCCCCTGAACTTCGTTCGATCTTCTCGCGATCAATTCATCCAGAGTTCTCACTAAATCCATCATGAGATTCTCCACGCGCTCTCGGAGTTTCACCGATACCGGAAATTCCCGTTCATGCGATGTGTTGTTTCCCACCATCTTCGGTGTTCCCGATTCTTCCTTCGATCCTTCGCCGGATCGTTTCATCACGAAAAGAACCGTCGCCTCGATCCTCCTCTGGTTTTCCAATTCGGGAGCGACACGTGTCACTAAATCTCGATTCTCAAAGAGCAGATTGACAATCTCGCCCTCTTTCAGGGAAAGCTCCCTCTTCTTCACGAGAAGGAAAAGGATATCCTCACCAAAGAGGAGCTTCACCACATTTCCTCTGACACCGAGGACCACAGCCTTGGAGGAGTTTCCCTTTGGGACAAGCGGTTCCTTTCTCAATCGATCGAGACTCGGAACCTTCATCGGAATGTTGATGTTGAAGATCATCTCATCCTTTCCCCTTGTATTCATCGAACATTCTCTTGACTTCCTTTATGTCCTCCCATGTCAACCATTTCGGTGATCCCTGAGCTTTTGAGGGATTCCTCAAGAGGAAACTCGGATGAAACATCGGGAATATGATTATTCCGGCTTTCCACTCAAATTTCCGTCCCCTGACCTTCGTTATCTGGTAATTGCTTCCAAGGAGTGCGTTGAGTGCGGTCGCCCCAAGTGCCACAATGACCTTCGGATTGATTATCTCTATCTGAGCCAGCAGGAAATGAAGACATGCTCTCTGTTCCGCCGATGTTGGTGTCCTGTTGTTGGGGGGTCTGCACTTCACCACGTTGGTTATGTAAACATCATTCCTCTTCAATCCAACGGATTCGAGTATCTTATCCAAGAGCTGACCAGCCCTTCCAACGAACGGTCTCCCCGTTTTGTCTTCCTCCTCGCCCGGTCCCTCACCGACGAAGATTATGGGTGTATCGAGCGACCCCTCGCCAACCACGACGTTGTTTCTATGAAGGTACAAGGGACATGTGGCACAGCTCTCAACCCTTCTCTTCACGATCTCCATCAATTCTTCCTTCGTGTTTCCCACAAGATTCATCATCCCAATCGATCCCCCTCCAACCATCTTACCGTTTCATTCACAACCGTATCCAATTCAACGTCACGTGTTATCACGTGTCCACTTTTTTCAAGGATGACCATCCTCTTTTCTCGCGAAGATATGTTCTTCATTATCATCTCACCCGCCGAGATCGGAACGATACCGTCCTTCTTCGAAAGGATCACCAGGGTGGGAGATTCAACGTATTTCAATCTTCTCCACGATACCTTCTGAAGTTTGTAAAATTCGTAAATCTGTTTGAACCAGTTGTATCTCCAGTATTCTTTGGACAGATATT
>QNAU01000164.1 GCA_003641545.1 Thermotoga sp. | reverse complement strand
TATCCATCGTGGAATAGGCGTAAGCCCTGGGCAGATCATCCAACCTCACGAAAGCACCCGTTTCAGTTCCTATGACAACCACACCATCCGGTGAAGGTCTCAACGATGCCATATCATCCACTACTATCTCGACTTCGACATCTCCACCTTCCAACCTGCTGAGGGCATCGAGGGTTTCCGATTTTCCCGCTCCACTGTCTCCAACCATGCATACCACCAATTCTCTATCCTTACTCTTTATCCTCGCAACCGCTCCGTGGACTGGAAGAAAGCCCCTGTCTATCTGGATCATGTTGTGCAGGGTGAGCGTCATCTTCTTCATGTAACCAAAGTAATCGTTCTCCGGTATGCCGGGTATCAAACCAACGTAGACGTGCTCCTTCTCATCCCAGACCGCGACTCCATTTTTCTCATCCTCTTCCACGAGATCCAAAGGAACGCCGAACAGAACGATTGCGTTGACTCTCCTACTTTTTATCTCATCCAATCCGGGGATCTCGAAGAGATTCAAAAGGGCTGTCATCTGTGCCAAGAAATTTTCGTGTGTGTATATCAAAAACAGCAGATCACCAACATATATTGGTAAACCATACCAACTCTTCGAATCAAGCTTTACCCTTTCTAAAATCCTCTCCTTCTTGAATTTGAAGATTCCCTTTCTCTTGTTAGCCATGGTCTCGAAGATGACGGGGGGATACAGTATACCACTCCAGAGAAAGTAAACATCGTACAACGTGGGATTGGAAAGAGCGATGTTGGAGTCCTGCTTCAATTTGTCCATTAGAAAAGCAGCCTGGACACCACTTGGAAGTTGCCTCAGAATTCTTCCGGATGATCCTTCTATGTGATACAGAATATCCCTGTACGTGGATCTGATGAGATTGGCGAAATCATCGGCAGTTCTGGCGAGTTGATACTCGAGATACATCCTCCTCAAGGTGTTTTTCTCGTATTTTCTCCTCTTTATCATGAATCTGTGCTTTTCCCTCCACACATTATACGTTTCCTCCAAGAGATCTATCAACTTCCTCTTATCCTCATCGCTCTCCTCTTCGTTGAAACCGACTATTATCCTCGACAGTTTGATTATGATTTCCTTCACCGTGTCCTGAAGTTTGACTTCGTCCGTTATACCCTCTCTCCTCCTGAGAACCTCCGCCAAAAGCTCCTTCATCCTTCTTGATCTCAAAATCTGAGATGAGTTAACGTAATCCATATCACCATCGACGATAACCACCCTGTTCAAGTTCACCACCTCTCTTTCGATGATGTTCAAGTTAAGAAGAAGCCGACGAGAAAGGATATCAGAAAACATATACCAGAGAATATCAAAGCGGAGAAACTCAATCTGTCAAATTTCAAGGGATCACCTGTTTCTTTTTGATTCTTCTTGAATTGAGCCAGCGCGATCGCGAGTGATACACCGGCGGTTACGAACAGATAGTTCGACAACCTCGTCATGTTGAAGAACGATATCAGAAGGAGTATGAGAAAAACGAACACGAAAAATTTGAGAGTGGAAATCAGTGCATCCTTCTTCGAAAAGTTCTTCAATTCGTCAGATCTCTTTCTATTCTCCCCACTACCTTCTTCACCACCTGTTCCATATTCTCATCATCGAAGGTTGCCCCCGCTGCCCTTGGATGACCTCCACCGTTGAATTCGCTCGCAACCTTTGTCAGATCGTAATAACTCTTGGATCTCATACTCGCGTGTATTCTTCCCTTCGGATACTCCACGAACAAAATTGCAACTTCCACACCTCTTATCGACCTGAGTTCGTTCACGAATCCACTCGAATCCTCCTCCGTACAGCTGTATCTTTCGAAATCCTCGAACCTCACGATAGAGTACACCAATCTGTTGTTGGCTCTGAATTTCATCTGGTTCAGGACGTGAGAGAATAACCTGAGTTGTTCCACCTTTTTGTTCTCGAGGATGGTTCGTGCTATGAAGTTCAGATCCGCACCGAGTTCGATGAGATCCGCAACCTTTCTGAACAGATCCGCCGAAACGTTGGAATACTTGAAAAAACCAGTATCCGTTGCCATACCCATCAGATTCAACGTTGCGAGGAGAGGATCGTAATTCACGTTCATCATTCTGTTCAAGATGAAAACCATCTCCGCAACACTCGAGTAATTTGAATCCACCCAGTTCAGATCACCGAATTTTGAGTTCGTCGCATGGTGATCCATAACTATGGTGAATTTTCTCTCCATGTATTCCTTGACCCTTCCTATTCTGTCTGGAGATGAGGAATCGAGGATCACTAAAAGTTCGGATTCTTCAAGGAATTTTTTCCCACCCTCGAAATCCTTGATTTTCTCCGTCCCTTCGAATTCTCTGTAGAACCATGGAACGTTGTAGTCTATCATGGGCATGGCGAATTTTCCGAGTTTTTCCAACCCGATACTCAAGGATAGAACAGAACTTATGCAATCACCATCCGGCATTATGTGCCCAACTACCGCTATTTTACTTGCTTTTCCCAGTTTCTCGATGATCTCGTTTACAATATCCATGATCTTGTTCTCCCCTTTTCTCTCAATAACTTTCGAGATATCTTCTCTGTTCATCGGAGAGTTTGTCTATCTCCAAACCGAGGATTTCAAGTTTCATCCTCGCTATCTTCAGATCTATCTCATTTGGTACTCTGTAAACCCTCGGTTTCAAGTTATCTCTGTTCTTCAATAGATGGATCAGCGACAGGAACTGGACGGAGAACGAGATGTCCATTATCTCTATCGGATGACCATCCGCTGCCGCCAAGTTCACCAACCTCCCTTCACCTATCAAATAGACCTTCCTTCCATCGTCGAATCTGTATTCCACCACGTTCGGTCTAACCTCTCTCTTCGAAATTGCGATCTTCTCGAGTTTTTCAACGGCAATTTCCACGTTGAAGTGCCCCGCATTCGCCAATATGCATCCATCCTTCATGACCTTGAAATGTTCCTCTGAGATTACGTCTCTGTTTCCGGTGGCGGTTATAACGAAGTCCGCTTTTTTTACCCCTTCCACACTCTTGACCAACTCAAATCCATCCAACAAAGCTTCTATGGCTCTTATCGGATCGACTTCGGAAACCATCACCTTCGCCGACAATCCCTTGGCTCTCATCGCTATGCCCCTTCCGCACCAACCGTAACCACACACGAGAACGTTCTTACCCGCCACCAGCACGTTGGTGTTCCTCATGAGGGAATCCCACGTCGATTGTCCCGTTCCGTATCTGTTGTCGAACAAATACTTCATCTTCGCATCGTTCACAGCCATCACCGGATACCTCAGCTTCCCTTCCCTTTCGAGCGCCCTCATCCTCTTGAGACCTGTTGTCGTTTCCTCGGATGCCCCAATTATTCCATCGAGAAGATCCATCCTTTCCGTGTGTAGCAACACGGTGAGATCTGCCCCATCATCTATTATCAAATCTGGCTTTTCATCGATGGTTTTCATGAGGTTGGCTCTGTATTCCCTCACATCGTGGGTGCGACGTGCGAAAACCTTTATTCCCATATTCTCAAGCGCCATCGCAACATCGTCCTGCGTGGACAAAGGATTGCTTCCGGTTACCACGACATTCGCTCCTATTTTTTTCAGGCTCAACGCTAAATTTGCGGTTTTTGCCTCAAGATGTATCGACATCGCCACGGTTATTCCATTCAAAGGTTTTTCAATTTCGTACTCTTTTTCCAGCATTTCCAACAATTTCAT
>QNAU01000163.1 GCA_003641545.1 Thermotoga sp. | reverse complement strand
CATTAGTTCCGCATCGTTCATCTTCTCCACGAATTTCCTGAACACCTTCAACGCATTTTTCGCCACACCGAGAGCGATCGCATATATCATGTATTCATCCCATATCTCGACGGATTGCGGAGGATGTTCACTCAGGGCGGAAAAATCGGTTATGTATCTTTGAAAGGCGAACCATCTGAGCCTGTAGAGTTTCCCATATTCCGTCCAACTTCCGAATAGAACCTTTGGGGTGAAGAGCATGAAAAAACCTATGGAGGAGGAGAACAGGATTACCAACTTGAAGCCAAGATCTGCGAGTGGATGATACGATGTTACGTTGTTTGAGATCAAGCAAAAATACGATAGTATTGCACTTACCATGTAGAGGATTCCGAAGATCCTCGCCAGAATGTAGCCTTTGATTCTCAGAAAATCCTTTCTGATCCTTTGGGTGTCTCCGTACACCCTGTCGAACCAATCTTTGATCTTGTGGTAGAAATCTTCTGCCATCTTCTTAGATCTTTTCAACTTCTTCTTGAGATTCTTCGTGTCTATCCATCCATCCTCAGAGAGATCGTGAAGTTTTTCGAGAAGATCGATGTCGTAACTGTGGAGTTCCTCTTCATTCACTTCCTCGGTTTTTTTCAACACCCTGATACCGTCATCCTCGAAACTTATCGCTTTGGCATGATGAAGTCTCGTCATCGATGCACCTATGGCTCCGGAATCGGGATAACCGAATTCCCTCTTGACTATGACGTTGACAACCGCTGGATGATCGTTGTATGGTATCTCATGTTCGTATTCCCTTTCGTATTCCACCTTGGGTTCCCTACCGAATCGAATATACAGCATGATTGGAAGAAGAGTGATGATTCCCAGCAATAAAAAGGATAGGGGGGTTAAGATCATACCTTCCATCGTATATTTTTTCTCGATTCTCAGAACATCCTTTTTAGTCTTATCCACATGGTGGAAGTATTCTCCTTGGAGTGGTTCATCGAACAGGATCCTGAATTCAAATCCTTTCCTCGCCGGAATATCCTTCGTCACTATGTAGAGCGATTTGTCCGCCTTTTCATATTTTTGAACGAACCTTCTCGGATGAAAATAGATCGAATATTTCACATCCCACGGCAAGTTCACCGTGACCTTCAAGCTCTTCAAACTCTTTTCCCAGTTCTCCCCCCACGGTTTTGGAAAGAACTGTGAAAAGTCCCTTCCCACTTCAACTGCATTTCTCAACTTGTATCTCAGTATCAGCGTTATGGAATCTCCTCCTTTTCTCGGTGTTATCCTGTCCCTGAGGGATTCAACGAAATAAACCTTGAAATCCAAGTTGACGGGAGTGTTCTCGAGCCATTCCACCCTTTCGATCTTTGCACCTTCGACCCGAATCTTCGGATCTTCCACGGACATGTAGATGGGAAAGGAAAGAAATCTATGCACACCGCGGTAAGGTTTCGTCATCAGGTAGGTTATCCTTTCTTCTACTTCTACCAAGCCATCTTTCCGTACGTTGTAAGACACCTCCGCCTTCGGTAATTCGTATATTCCCTTAGGTTCCTCAATCAGCAGATACCAAAGCCCGAAAAAGATAAAAATCGAGGATGCTGTGATCAACAGCATCTTGAAGAAGAAACGAAGTTTTTCTTTCACATTATCACCTCGGTTTTAAAGATCGAATCCGTTATATTCTACACCGTTGTGATATAATTTTTCGACAACACTCCCATGGAGGGATACACCTTGAGGTTGATCATTTCCGGGGATTCACACGGTTCGGCGATGTTCGGTGTTCTGGAAGGTTTTCCCGCTGGATTCAGAATCGATCTCGACAGGATATCTTGGGATCTGAAGAGGAGAAGATCCGGTTATGGAAGGGGAAGAAGGATGAGGATGGAAGCGGACGAGTTCGAAATCGCATCGGGAGTGTGGAAAGGCTACACCACCGGTGCACCCATAACGGTTGTGGTGAAGAACAGAGCAGGGAATCCCATCAAGGAGGTCAGGAGCGTTCCGAGGCCCGGTCATGTCGACTACGCCGGTTGGAGAAAATACGGTCTTCCGGATCTGAACATTTACGTTGAAAGAAGCAGTGCGAGGTGGACTGTGGCTTTCGTTGCGGTTGGTTCATTGCTGAAGCAATTCCTCGAAACTCTCGATGTGGTCGTGTATTCGTATGTGTTATCCATAGGTAAAATCACGATGGATGAGAATCCGAATCTCAGCATCGACGAACTGATAAAGCTCAGAGACAACTCGCCGGTTTTCTGCCCGAATGAAAGAACGAGCGATGAGATGGTGAAACACATAGATGAAGCGATGAGAAGGGGTGATACCCTCGGAGGGTCGTTCAAGGTGATCGCTCACAACATTCCACCTGGACTTGGAGGATATTCGAACATCTTTGAAAAACTCGATTCAAGGATAGGAGCGGTCTTTATGGCTATTCCATCGGTGAAGGGTGTGTTCATAGGACGTGAGGATGTATCCATTCCCGGGAGGGAATACCACGATCCATTTTTCTTGAAGGATGGCGAGATAAGAAGAAAGAGTAACAACGCGGGAGGAATAGAGGGAGGATTGACGAATGGGGAGGATGTGGAGGTTACGGTGTATCTGAAGCCCATACCAACACTTGGTGATCCCCTGGATTCGGTGGATCTATCGACCATGGAGGAAAGAAAAGCACCGTATGTTAGATCGGATGTCACCGTCGTTCCATCTGCATCTGTCGTAGGAGAGATGGCGCTATCATTGGTTTTGGCTGAAGCTGTGATCAGAAGATACGGTGAGGATGAATACGAAAAAATACTGTCGAGTGTGGAAAATGACAAAAAAGGTAGAAGATGGAAGAATTTCGATTGGGATTGATTTCTCATCCCACGAGTCCCGCTCTCTTCATCGCCGTTTCCAGAATCTTCATGACGAAATCTCCGTATCCATATCCACGCTTTTCAGCCATCTTTGTTATATCGGAATAAACGGGAACGAGTAGAGGAAGCGAATTAACCTCGAGTATGTAGGATTCACCATTTTTGATCCTCACGTCCATCCTCGCGTAATCCCTCAATCCAAGGACTTTGTAAGCCTTGACACAATTTTTCACAACATCCTTCTCAGTCGATTCATCTATTCTCGCGGGACAATGATATCTCAAGTAATGATCTATCTCATTCTTCACCCTGTAGGAGTAGAATTTCTCCACATCGTCCGGAAGGTTGGAAAAATCTATCTCCAGAATCGGAAGAACTTCGATATCATCACCGTTACCAACTATCCCGACGCTGAGCTCTTTACCCTCTATGAACTCTTCGACTAAGGCGGGTTGTTTGAATTCATCGTGGATCCATCTGACCGCTCTTCTCAACCCCCGTGTATTCCAAACGACCGATTCTTTCCTCAATCCAACCGCACTTCCTTCTTTCGAAGGTTTGACTATCAAAGGATATTCTATATTCACTCTTTCAAACGTGTTTTCAACATCCTCATCGATATCGACTCTGAAAAAATCCGGGGTTCTTATCCCGTAATGTTTCAATATTATCTTCGTCGTTATCTTGTCGAGACAAATTGCATGTACCACCGCGGACGATCCGGTGTATGGGATTCCGAGAAAATCGAGTATGGCTGGAACGTGGAGTTGACGTGAATCTTCACCACCGGATGTCGAAAGGTTGAAGATCACATCGCAATTTTTCACATTTGAGATGAAGTTTTCATCGAAAGTCAGATCAATTACATCGTATTT
>QNAU01000162.1 GCA_003641545.1 Thermotoga sp. | reverse complement strand
TTTGACTGAAAGAGTCTTCGGATGGCCTGGAATGGGAACCTTGATAATACAGGCTCTGACCGCACAGGATCTATATTTAGTCATGGCATCTCTTCTCCTCGGTTCTCTCATGTTGATAATCGGCAATCTGATCGCGGATATATTGCTCGCATGGGCTGATCCAAGGATAAGATTCAGATTCACGGGGGGGCAATGATACATGGAAGAGCAGAAGAAACTCGAGGAAATGTTCGAGGTAGAATACATGAGCAGATGGAGCTTGATGGTGAGAGCCTTCAGGAGGCACAGACTCGGGATGATCTCCCTGTGGATATTGCTTGCTCTCTATCTCATGGCTCTCTTCGCGGATTTTCTCTCCCCCTACAATCCATACGAACAGAGATTGACCTACAGTTTTATGAATCCAACGAAGATAAGGTGGAGATACGATGGAAAGTTCGTCGGACCCTACGTTTACCCCATGGTGAGTTACAGGGATCCGACTACCTTCCAGAAGTATTACATAGAGGCATCGAAAATCGACAGGATCGATGTAATAACCAAAAATGGCGAAAGGAAAAGATACGAATTGGGAAAGGATGGGGTCACGGGTATAGTGCCCGTATTCAAAATTCTCGAGAAAGTGTATGGAGACGGTAAAGAAATAACGGTCAAAAGAAGAACGAAGGAGATGGAACTCGTTCCCCTCGAAGATTCCGTGATCCTGAAGGAAGGTGTCAAACGTGAAAAAAGTTCCAATCCCGATTTGATAAATATATACGTTAAGAATCCGATGTATGCGAGAAAGTTGAAATCTCTCGAAAAGATCGAAGGTGTCGTGTTCGAAAAACGTCTCGATGCGCTGCTGATCCTCAGGGGAGATGATGTTGAATACCTTGAGAATTTCAAGGTTGTTCATCATGAGTTCAAGAGATATCCGATAAGGTTTTTCGTGAGATCTTGGAAATACAAACTGCTGTGGTTGATACCAACTGACATCCACCTTTTCGGCGTCGAAGAGCCAGCCACGATATACATATTCGGTGCGGATAAATTCGGTAGAGACATATTCACAAGAACACTCTTCGGTTCGAGGATATCACTTTCGATAGGCTTCGTTGGAATATTGATTACCTTCACACTTGGACTTTTACTTGGTGGCATAGCGGGATACTATGGAAAATGGGTGGATGAAGCCCTCATGAGGACGACGGAAGTACTGATGTCCATACCGAGCTTTTACCTCCTCATATCACTTCGCGCGATTCTCCCGATGGATCTTCCATCCACGACCACCTATTTCATGCTCGTGGTTATACTGAGTTTCTTGGGATGGCCCGGAATGTCGAGGGTCATAAGGGGTATGGTGCTTTCACTGAAACAGACCGAATTCGTGGAAGCTGCAAGAGCTCTGGGCTTTCCATCCCGAAGGATAATATGGAGGCACATCCTTCCGAACACCGCAACGTACGTCATAATAGCTGCAACACTGAGCATTCCAGGATACATACTTGGAGAAGCCGGGCTGAGTTTCCTCGGTCTCGGTATAAGGGAACCTCAATCCAGCTGGGGTTTGATGCTCGCCCAAGCTCAGGATATAACGGTTTTGAAGCACTATCCATGGCTTTTGATACCCGGAGTTTTCCTGTTCATCGCTGTTCTCGCGTTCAATCTCTTCGGTGACGCTGTGAGGGATGCGTTCGATCCGAGATCGATGGGACATTGACTTTCATGAAATTGTGGTATAATAAAATTGGTACATGCGGCCGTAGCTCAGTTGGTAGAGCATCAGCTTCCCAAGCTGAGGGTCGCGGGTTCGAGTCCCGTCGGCCGCTTTTTTGTTATCCTTAGATGAGAAGATTCCAAATACTTGTAAACTATGTGAATAAGTTCACCTCTTACAAGCGGAGAACATCCTCGAGTATCCTTTACTCCCATTTTTCCAACACAAGTAAGACTCCTTCTGCTTTTTTTATCTTCAGGGGGTAGATATCTGCGTGTAAGATGTCATTTACTACTTTTTTCGTTTTACAGGAAATTCATCAGCATCATTTGATATACTATTTTTGCAGGGAACAACTTATCATGAACATTGTTCTCAGAGGAGAGAAAAATGTACAGAATCAATTGGTTTAAGGGGAATTTAATTGTTCTCAATGAAGAGGGCAGTTTCAAAGACATAAAACCCGTTTTTCATGAGGAACTCAATTTCCTCAGATTTAATTCTAAATATTTTTATCCCGAATCTTCTCATCCCATTCTTTGGTCCATTGGCAACGAGTATTTCTATGATTCCAAACCCATAGCAAAGGTTAAATGGGGTGGTTTTTATTCCAATTTTCGTGCGGTGTTCAATGAAACCAATGTATCCTTTAAACCAATCGATTTGAAAGCCCTTCTGGAATTGAACTGTGAAAAGATTGAAAACATCTCTCAAAGAAAGATGGACCTGATACAAGAGATATTCTCGGAACATGGAAAAGATTTTGACATTATCGTAGTTGCCTTCAGTGGGGGTAAGGATTCTCTCGTGGTTTTAGATCTCGTTCAAAGGGTCATACCTCCCGATGAATTTGTCGTGATCTTCAGCGATACGACGATGGAATTGAGGGAAAATCTCGAATATGTGAAGAAAATCGAAAGCTTCTACAACAAGCTGACATTTTACATCGTTAGATCCGAGAAAGATTACAGGCAAACTTGGAGGGAGTTTGGTCCCCCGAGCAGGGTGCACAGATGGTGCTGTAGCGTCCACAAATCGGCTCCCGTCGTGAAACTTGCAAGAAAACTAACGGGAAAATCCAATCCAAGGATCCTCGTTATAGACGGAGTCAGATCCTCCGAAGGGAATTCCAGGTCTTTCCTTCCAACGATTTCAGCTGGAAAGTACGTTCTTCAGAAGAATTTCCATCCGATATTGGATTGGTCCTCAGCTGAGGTATACCTTTACATATTCTCAAGAAATCTACCTTTTAACCCTCTTTACAGGTTAGGTTTAAGAAGAGTCGGATGTGTAGTCTGTCCGTTGGCACCGAAATCTTGGGAAAATATTTTGAAATGCCTCTACGAAAAGGAAATCTCCCCTTTTTTAAAAATAATAAAAGATTTCGCACTTGAGAACGGCGTGAAGAGAGAAGAAGTGGAAGATTACATAGATTCTGGAGATTGGAAAGCGAGGGTGAACTCGAGGAGTAAGCCCGAAGTTCTGATCTCGGATGGCAAGATCTCCATCAAGGCGGGTAGAAAGGGTTATCTCATCGAGTGGGCTAAGATTCTCAAAACGAGTT
Organism: Thermotoga sp.; assembly: GCA_003641545.1. Taxonomy (GTDB): domain Bacteria; phylum Thermotogota; class Thermotogae; order B21-G9; family B21-G9; genus B21-G9. The sequence goes on along the minus strand of QNAU01000162.1, from coordinate 476 downwards.
TGGAAGCAACTTTGAAGGATGGGTACGTGGAGATAGAGAGAAACGATCCGAGAATTCAGAAGATAGCAAACAAGGCGGCGTATTGCGTGAACTGTGGTGTTTGTGAGGCTATCTGTCCGACCGGAGCTATCCAGATGAACGTGGACAGTTTGATGCTACATTCCGATAGATGCATACACTGCTTCGAATGCGTCGATTTCAATCCCTCCGGATGTTTAAGGGCGGATTCTTTGAAGGTTCCCCAGGGAGGTGTGAAAATGAAGAAAATCTCATATGGGCGTTACAAACACTTTGGACTCAGGAAAAAATGGCTCGATGAATTCTTCAGGGAGTACCCAAATTGGTTCAAAGAAAATGGACTCGGTCCTGTTCAGTTTTCCGCAATGAAGTTGTGGTTGATCGACGCTGGGATTCTCGAGAATAACACCCTAACACAGCTCGGTGAAGAACTATCAAAATTGGGAGCTCAGAGTCCT
>QNAU01000161.1 GCA_003641545.1 Thermotoga sp. | reverse complement strand
TGGTCTCGAATTACCCCAGGATAACATCTTCGAGATAAATCACAGCTTTGCGGAAGCTTTCATCTTGACGAGAAGGATATTGAAATCGAAACAGTTCTCCCTCCCTTTGAACATCTTTGCGGTCAGCGATATACTGGCAATGGGAGCTTTGGAAGCCGTTCTGGAACGTGGTCTGATTCCTGGAAAGGATGTGAATATCGTTGGGTTCGATGATCTCAGATGGTCGAAGAAACTGGGTCTCACAACGGTGAGACAACCGATAATGCAGATGGGGAAAAAGGCTGCCAATCTACTTTTGAAGAGAATAGCGGGTGAATCTTTTCCACGACGTGAGATACGTTTCAAACCGAAATTGATGATCAGGAGATCGACGGGTGGGGGATAACCCTCAAATAATTCGTGGAGGTGAGCTCTCTATGAAGATCAAATTGGTGTTTTCCATCCTGTTGATTCTCATGGTTGTGACCTTCTTCTCTTCCGAAAAGGGGAAGCTTCTGATCTGGGCTGATGAAACCAGAAAACCGGTGATCGATGAAATAGCGAAACATTTCACGGAACTCTACGGTGTTCCAGTTGAAGTTCAGGAAGTCCCCTTTGGGGATATAAGAGACAAACTTGGAGTCGCAGGGCCTGCGGGAGAGGGACCAGACATAATAATAGGTGCACATGATTGGCTCGGACAGTTGGTCGCAAACGGATTGCTCGAACCGTTGAATTTCATGGAGGAGATGAAGGATCAATTCGTGAAGACAGCCATAGATGCGTTCACCTACGGAAACAAGATATACGGTGTTCCATACGCCACTGAAGCGATCGGATTGATCTACAACAAAAAGCTGGTCCCTAAACCTCCAAAAACCTGGAAGGAGCTTCTGGAAATATCCAGAAAGATGACAAATCCTGAGAAGAAAATCTACGGTTTCTTGACCCAGGCATCCCAACCGGATCCATACCACAGTTTTCCATTCTTCTCGGCTTTTGGGGGATACGTGTTCGGGAAGAATCCAGATGGAACGCTCAACCCCTGTGACATAGGTCTGGCAAATGAAGGAGCGGTGAAGGGAGCATACATAATACTCGATTTGATAAAGGAAGGGTTGGTTCCGGAAGGTATAGATTACCAGACGATGGTCGGATTGTTCAACGAAGGCAAGGTGGGAATGATCTTGACAGGACCATGGGCGATAGCTGGGGCGAGAAAGAGTGGTATAGACGTTGGAGTTGCGAAGATTCCGACAATTGAAGGACACGATCCGAAGCCGTTCGTTGGTGTTCAGGGATTCATGATCAGCAGTTTCAGTGAAAACAAAGCCCTCGCGGCTTTCTTCCTGAAAGATTACATAGCAACCAAGGAAACGATGCTCGCTTTGTACAAGGCAGATCCAAGGGTCCCCGCTTACAAACCAGCCCTCGAGGTTGTATCCGAGGATCCGATCGTCAAAGGATTTGCGGAGAACATAGCGGTGGGTATACCGATGCCAGCCATACCGGAGATGAGCGCGGTTTGGTCCGCATGGGCTGATGCCATAACCTTGTTCTGTAGTCAAAAATTGACACCAGAAGAGGCTCTCAAGAATGCGGTCCTCAGGATCAAAGAAACTCTGAAATGCAAATGAAATGGAGGGAAGATGGTGGTGATCCCGTTCGGATCACCACCTTTTGATTCATGTTGTTGATCATTTTGAAGATACTTGTACTCGGAATTTTGAATGCTTTGGGAATATGGGCATCTGTTGGAATCTATTCCGTGAAGGGATGGGGAGTCCTCTTCGTCCTGATAGTCGGTCTCGTTGGATTGAATGTCGCGGTAATGTCAAAAAGAGCGTATCCACTTCGATATCTCTTACCGGGATTGATACTGTTCGGATTGATGGTGGTGTATCCAATCATCTACAACATAAACATAGCTTTCATGAATTATGGAACGGGAAACATCCTTTCCAAATCTCAGGTGATAGAACAGTTGACGAACAAATATTTTCAACCCAAGGAAACCGAGCGCTTTTCATACATCATATTCGAAGACAACATGGGAAACTTCCGCGTTCTCCTAACTTCGAAGAAGGATGGAAAGATGTACGTATCATCCAACTCCGAGTTGACACAGGTGAATCCTCACGATCCGATGATCAAATATGAAGGTGGAAAAATAGTCGGATTGGATGGGTACAAAAGGTTGAACAAGATACAGGTGATACAAAATTTGGACAGGATTCAAAATCTGTCATTCAAATACAAAGATGGGGTTGTCAAATTCTATTCTGTGGGCGAATTCAGATTGTTCAAACCACTCTTCGTCTACGATGAGAAAAGGGATCTTTTGATCAACCTCGAAACGGGGAAAATTTACAAACCTATGAACGGCTATTTCACATCGGACGATGGGGAGAAACTCTTACCCGGTTTCAGAACTTACGTTGGATTTAAGAATTTCGTTGACATAATCAAGAATCCGCAGATTTCTGGGCCTTTTCTGAGGGTGTTCACATGGACCTTCATTTGGTCAGCTCTATCGGTCTTCATGACTTTCGCACTTGGGTTGACTCTGGCAATCATACTGAATGATAGAACTTTGAAGTTCAGATACCTCTACCGAACCTTACTGATACTTCCCTATGCCATCCCGGGATACATATCCGTTCTGATATGGAGAGGCCTTTTCAACACAAATTTCGGTATCGTGAACGAAATCCTCCAGAAGTTGTTCGGTGCAAAGGTAGGGTGGTTTCAGGATCCCTTCTGGGCTAAGGTTGCACTACTCACGGTCAATCTCTGGCTCGGCTTTCCTTACATGATGTTGATAAGTCTCGGCGCTTTGCAGAGCATACCACCGGAATTATATGAAGCGGCACGCGTGGATGGAGCGAACAGCTGGCAGAGGTTCCACTCGATAACCTTTCCACTTCTGATGATCTCACTTGCACCACTTTTGATAGGAAGTTTCGCTTTCAACTTCAACAACTTCACAGTCATATACCTTCTGACCGGTGGAGGTCCACCAATACCGGGATCTCAGACACCAGCAGGAGCAACGGATATACTCATCTCGTACACCTACAAGCTCGCTTTTGGAAAAGCTGGGGCTCAATATGGCTATGCTTCGGCGATATCCTTCATAATATTCATGATAATAGGATCCATGAGTGCTTTGAGTTTCCATCTCACGAGGAGATTGGAGAAGATGAGTGAGTCTCTGTGATATCAGATTGAGGGGTGGAATCTTGAAGAAAAGAAGATCGATGGTGAAAAGGATCGTGCAATACATTGTGATATTCTCCACACTGGCATTTGCGTTTTTTCCAATAATCTGGATATTTTCCGCTTCCATAAATCCCGGTGGGACTCTCTACGGACAGAGGTTGATTCCGAAAAATCCCACCTTGGAACACTACAGGATCTTGTTCACCGACGATAGATACCCCTTCATCCTGTGGCTTTTGAACAGTTTGAAGGTTTCCACGGTGGCTTCAGCGATAACCGTTTTTCTGTGCGCCTTGGGATCGTATGCCTTCTCGCGTTTTAACTTCCGTGGAAGAAGACCACTACTTTTGAGTCTCCTCTTGGTTCAGATGTTCCCGATCATGCTGGCATTCGTCGCTCTGTACCTTTTACTCCTATGGATAGGTAAATACATCCCATTCATGGGACTCAACACCCACGCAGGTTTGATACTCGTTTATCTTGGAGGATCACTTGGTTTCAACACATGGCTTATGAAAGGGTATTTCGACACGATACCTCAC
>QNAU01000160.1 GCA_003641545.1 Thermotoga sp. | reverse complement strand
GATGTGAAAAACTGCAGAAGCAACTGTCTTCCGTCTTGGAGTTGAAGAAACGCGGTTTGACCGAATCCGATGCAGCTTTTCTGTATCTTTTCATAACCGAGAAGCTCGAAGAAATCGAGGAAATACTGAAGGAGAAGGAAGACTTGTTGAACGAATTGATGGAGATAGCGGTATCGAAGGAAGATCCAGAAAACGATGCTGATTTTCTCAGATTGAAGGATGAAATTGAAGAGCTGGATCTTGAGATAGCCAAACTCGAATTGGGAATACTGAAGGAAATCAAGGAAATCATCGTGGGTGATGAGATTTCGTTTGGAGATTTCATAAAGAAAAAGCTTGAAAGAGTAGGAAGGGAAGTTGGTGTGAAACTTCCAAGTTTTGAGCTCCCACAGAAGTTGGAGGAATTTTTGAGTGAAATAGAATCTCCCGTGAAGAAGGGTATCGAAAAAGGAAAGGCGAGGATGATACACGTGGCGTTCAAGAAGATCGTAACGGACGACCTTTTGAATACTCTCAAGATCATCGGAAAGGTGGAAGAAAAATGAGGTGTGGATGTGATCCGACTGGATGAAGAGATAAAAAAGATGGAGGATGAGATCTCACAGAAACTTGAGAATGCGAACAGTTTGAAGGAACTTCAAGATATCAGAGTTGAGTATCTTGGAAAGAAGGGAAAGATAACCACCCTACTGAAAAATTTGAAGAATCTTCCGAGAGATCAGAAACCAATATACGGTAAGAAGATAAATGAGTTGAAGGATAAACTCGAAAAAGAGATAGAAAAGCACAGATCGCGTTTGGAAGAAATCGAGGAAAATCGAAGACTCGAGCAGGAAAGAGTGGATATAACTTTATTTGGAGCTAGAAGATCCATCGGCCATAGGCATCTCGTTTCAATGGTCATGGAGGAGATAGAGGATATATTCATATCCCTTGGATACGAGATAGCGGAGGGACCTGAAGCCGAAACAGAACACAACAATTTCGATGCCCTCAACACACCGGAGTGGCATCCCGCAAGGGATGAGCATGATACGTTCTACATATCGAGAAAAGATGGAATTCTTCTGAGAAGTCACACATCTCCCGTTCAAATAAGGACGATGCTCTCAAAATCACCACCCATAAAGATAATCGCGCCCGGTAAAGTTTACAGGAGAGATTACGATGCGACGCACCTTCCTATGTTTCATCAGGTTGAAGGCCTTCTGGTCGATAGAAAAGTTTCGGTCGCTCATTTGAAAGCGACGCTGGATTTCTTCGCAAAAAAGATGTTTGGACCAGAGAGGAAAACGAAGTTTGTTCCATCCTTCTTCCCGTTCACCGAGCCGAGCTTCGAGGTTTACGTATCCTTCGGAGACGGGTGGCTTGAGATACTCGGAGCTGGTATGGTTGATCCGAACGTTTTCAAGGCGGTTGGATACGATCCAGAGGAGTGGACAGGCTTCGCATTCGGAATGGGAGTTGAAAGGATCGCCATGTTGAAATACGGAATAGACGACATAAGAATGTTCGTGAGGAACGATCTCAGATTCGTAAGACAATTCTAAGGGAGGGCACCTGATGAAGTTATCGATCAATTTTCTGAGAAGATACATGGAGATCAATTGGGGCATCGATGAGCTCGTTGACAAGCTAAGAATGAGTGGAACCGGTGTGGAAGAAATTCTGAAGCCATGGGAAGGGATGGAAAATCTTGTATGTAGTGAAATCGTGAAAATAGAGAAACACCCAAATGCCGAGAACCTGGTGATATGTCACACCAACGTGGGAGATTCGATAAAAAAGTTGATAACCTCGGATAAATCGTTGAAGATCGGGGATAAGGTGATATACGCTCCGGAAGGAACCAAGTTGAAAAATGGCGTGGTTGAAAAGGTGAAGATCAGAGGAGTGGAATCTGAAGGAATGTTGTGTTCACTCGAAGAAATTGGACTCGAGGAGAAATCCGAATTTGTATTCAGATTTCCGAAGGATTTTGAAATAAAGGTGGGGCAGAATCTATACGAATCACTGGGATTGGACGATTACGTTCTCGATCTTGAAATAACACCAAATCGACCGGATTGTCTCTCACACCTTGGAATGGCTCGGGAAATACATGCACTCGGTGGGGGAGAGGTGAGGATACCGGATTCCTCGATTCCTGAAGGTTCGATCCTCGACGTCGATGTGGGGAAATTCATAAAGATAGGGATCGAGAATCCCGATGACTGCCCGAGGTATGTTGCCGCATACATTCAAGGTGTGGAGGTGATGGATTCCCCGCTGTGGTTGAAGAGGGATCTCTCCGCGGTTGGTATAAGGCCGATAAACAACATCGTCGATATCACCAACTTCGTAATGATGGAAATGGGACATCCCATCCATGCCTTCGACTACGACAAACTCAAAAGGAAGAATATATACGTGAGAAGAGCCAAAAGGGGCGAAAAACTCCAACTACTCGATGGAAATATCTATGAATTCGAAGGATTCGAACTCCTCATAACCGATGGAGTCGAACCATTGGCGATGGCTGGTGTCATGGGAGGAGAGGGGAGTGGAATAGACGAAAACACGAAGAATGTGTTGATAGAAGTCGCATATTTTTCACCGCCGATCATAAGAAAGGGTGCCAAATCACACGGTATAATGACCGATTCAAGCTATAGATTTGAAAGAGGTGTGGATCCGAACAACTGTGTAGATGTGATCAGAAGAGTTGTCAGTTTGATACTTCGCTTGGCTGGGGGAAAATCCGCGAGGAATTTCTACGACCTCTACCCGAAGAAGATACAGAAGAAAAAAGTTGAGTTGAGAAAAGAGAAATTGACGGATCTTCTTGGAATGGATGTGATGGACGAGAGGATCGAGGAGATCCTTGAAAAACTGGGAATGAAGGTCGAAAGAGGAAAAGGTGAAAAGAAATACTGGATTGTGGAAATCCCCACCTTCAGGCCGGATGTTGAGAGAGAGGTTGATTTGATCGAGGAAGTTGGAAGGATCGTGGGTTATGAAGAACTCGAAGGTGTTCTTCCGGAGACGGTGGTGTTTAGCGCCGGAAGAACGAAGTATCAAAAGTTCAGAAAGAAAGCGATCGAGGTCATGAATTCCCTTGGTTACAACGAGACGGTGAACTTCTCAATGGTGGATCCCAAGCATCTTGAAAGAATAAAGATACATGAGTTCTATTCGATGGAACCAGTGTTTTTGGAGAATCCAATAGCATCCGATATGTCTTTGATGAGACCATCACTGATCTACAACATCATAGAGACAATTTCATACAACTACGCGAGACAGATCAGAAACATCAAGTTGTTCGAGGTGGGGAGAACTTTCCGTGTGAATCGAAAATTCGACACAGGAATACAGGAAAGGGAAATGGTGTCGTTCGCCGCGCTTGGAAGGGATGAAGAATTGAATTACTTTTATAAAGGAAATGTCAACTTCTACATCTTCAAGGGTGATGTGGAAGAATTTCTGGATAAGATGAAGGTAAGGGAATACGATTTCGAAGAAGTGAGAATAGATGGCTTCCACCCAACGAGAACCGCCAAGGTGGTGTTGAACGGAAGGATCCTTGGGGTGTTCGGGCAGATTTCCAGAAAGATCTGCGAAATCTTCGATGTGAAATCCGAACTTTACGTTGCGGAGTTCGACTTGAAGAATATGTTCGAGCTCAGCGCTGAGATACCCGAATACTCCCCGATCCCCGTTTATCCAAACGTTAGGAGGGATCTCTCCCTCATCGTTCCAAAG
>QNAU01000159.1 GCA_003641545.1 Thermotoga sp. | reverse complement strand
TCCGATGCAACCGTTTCCAAACATCCCCTCTGTCCACAATAACATTTCTCTCCATCCGGATCCACGATCACGTGTCCAAATTCGAAGAATTTCCTTTTTCCATTTTCGAGGAATGCAGCTCCTATACCTGTCCCGTAATTTATCACCAACAACCTGTTTCCACCGAATTCGTGTTTTTCGTAATTTGCCAGTGCCTCGACATCGTTTAGTATGGAAACATGGGAATTTGGAAAGAGCGAGTAAACTATCGAATGAAGATCGAGATCTTTGACATTCATTATCGGGGAATGAAGTATCTTACCATTTTCAACTATTCCAGAGGTTGATATACCCACACACACCAATTTTTCGTGATCTTCGAAAGGTTTGAGGAGAGATTCGATGATCCTTCTGTATCCTTCGGTATTTCTACATTCTTTCGTTATCTTGACCTCTTTCTCCTCAATCGGTGTCATGCGGGCGTCGAACAGCATTAATCTCACACTTTCCCTTCCAACTTTCATCGATATACCGAACCAAGCGTCCTTTTTGAGTTCCAGTATCTCGTAAGGTCTTCCACGTCCGTGTGCCACGTTCATCGAGGTTAAAAATCCCATCCTCTTCATCTCATCTATCATGTAGCTCAAAGTTGAAACTGCGACTCCGAGATGATCGACGAGTTCCTTCCTTGTGACCCTCTTTTTCTCCACGAGTGTGAGGAGAAACTTCTTTCTCCACTTCACCTTCTTTCCTCCTCAGCGGTTAACTTTATCCTATTAATTTTTTATCATTTCACTTTGTCGCCCAACCTATCATTCCCTTTATGTAGTATTTCTGCAGGAACACGTACACGATTATCGGCACGATCATCACCGTTATCGCTGCAGAGGAAAGCAATCCCCAATCGACGTGATAGACTCCCCTCATCAAAGGTATTCTCTGAGTTGCAAGGAGTTTATCCGGTGAATACACCGTTATGAGAGCCAAGAAGAAATCACTCCAAACCCAGTTGAACTGAAGAGTCGCAGCTGAGCCAATCGCTGGTAAAGAAAGTGGAAGAGCGATTCTGAAGAATATCGTGATGTCCCCTGCACCATCGAGTCTGGCAGCTTCCTCTATTGAAATGGGAATCGTGGTGAAGAAGTTTCTCATGAAGAAGGTGATCCATGGGATCCCCCAGGATGTGTGCAGGAGTATCAAACCTGTGTAGGTATCGAGCAATCCGGTGGCACTCAGCATTTTGTATATCGGTATCGCGATCATCTGTTGAGGTAAGGTTATGGTTATTATGATCAAAATGAACATGGAGCGTTTGAAAGGGAACCTGTATCTCGAGAAATAGTATCCCATCATCGTTGCAAGGATTATCGGTATCACCGTGGACGGAATCGCAACCTTCAACGAGTTGAGTATTCCAACACTCAAGGGAGCGGTTGGATGAAACCACGCGGATTTGAAATTCGAGAAAGTCGGATGGAAACTTTCAAAATTCCACCATCCATGTAAAAGTTCATCTAAGGGTCTCAAAGCTGTCATGAAAACACCTATGAACGGTATCAGCCAAATCAGGCCGATGATCCATGATAGAAGGTTCAGCGTTATTCTCGACTTTCCTCTCATATCATGATACCTCACTTGCAGATTTCAAAAGGGGGATGCTTGCCAAAAGGGTGGAACCCGTCAGTATGACAGCTATGACGGATGCCTTCCCCATGTCGAGTTCTCTGAAGGCGTAGTTGTACATCTGCAGAGCCAAAACATTCGATGAGCCACCAGGTCCCCCCATCGTCGCGACGTAAACTATGTCGAATATCTTCAACTCCCACAATAACGTCATGGTAACGACGACGATGGTTATCGGTTTCAGGAGAGGCAAGGTTATGGAGAAAAATATCCTCACCGGACCTGCACCATCGAGAGAGGCAGCTTCGTAAAAATCCTTTGGTATCGTTTCTATCCCCGCGGAATACAGTATCATACTGAAACCAGTCCAAAGCCACACCGAACCGAAGATCAGAGAGAAGAGAGCCGTTTCTGGATATGCTGTCCACGTTTTACCCTCGATTCCAAACAATCTGAGGAAGGCATTTACAACCCCTATGTTTCCATCGAACATGAACCTTACCATGACCCCTCCAACTATCATGGGCATGACCATGCCGAGAAATATGAAGGATTTCAGCAGATTACCCCCCTTGGCTCTTCTCAATATGACGGCGAGTATCAAACCGAGTGAGGTCGTCAGGGGAAGATGTATCGCTATCCATATCAAATTATGAATAAGGGCTCCCAAGGGGAAGCCCCTCGAGAAGCCCTCAAAGTTTATCAATTCCGAACTTTTGAACACCTCGAGATAATTTTTCAACGTCCACTTGCCATCCTCCGTTCTGAAACTTCCGGAGATGGTTGCTATGGATGGATACACGACGAATATCATTATGAGAGTTAAGGCAGGTGCCATGAACACTAAGAAGTGTGTAAATTTACTCTTCCTCAACATTCATTCCTCACCAAGGTTTTTCATTTCTTCATCTTCTCATCGAGAACTTTGAGGACGCTGTCCAGTCTTTCAGGTTTGACCCACAGAAGCTTCAACTGATCCCAGAATGCCTGCTGGAAAGCTCCTCCCACAGAATCATCCAGATCTGACAGCGCCTCAACATTTCTGAGAAGTTTTGCAACTTCCCTATCGACGGGTGGATAAGCACTCAACGGAACATCTTTGACGGTCGCTATGTGTCCTCCCTGTTTCACCTGTTCTGTCTGTCCCTCAACACCTGATAGATACGCTAAGAGCTTTTTTGCTTCCTCCGGATACTTTGTGTATTTGGGTATGAAGGCGTAATCCGCGCCGAAAACAATTCCCTTGCATCCCGGCAATGAGAACACACCAAGATCATTTGGATCGTCAACCATTCCAGTTATCCAGCTACCCATGAAATAGAGAGCATAATCACCGTTCCACCACTGTTTCAGTGCCATCGTCCATTCAGTTGGTTCTCCAAAGTATTTCAGAACCGATACGAGTTTCTCGAAGGCTGATCTAACCGTTCTGCTCTCCCACTTTATGTTCCCCTCTACGAGATCCCTGTGAACATTCGGTCCTGCGAAGGTTATTATGAAGTGTTCAGTCACATCGGATAAGGGCCAACCAACACCATCTCCACTTGCAATTGGTGCCTTCAATCCCGGGATCTTGCTCAGTTTCTCGAGTAGCTCCACAAACTCTTCCCAGCTCTTTGGAACGGACAAACCATGTTTCTTGAAGAAGGATTTCCTGAACCAGAATCCAGGTTTCACCTTTCCGGTGTAAGCTGCTCCGTAGAGTTTTCCATTCAACTTCATCGGGTCGAGTATTCCAGGAATGTAGGCATCCTCGTTTATAACATCTGAAACCTCAAGGACATGACCTTTCTTCGCCTGCTCTATGACGAACCATGGCCACATGAATATGACATCTCCTATGGTCTTCTTTGCGGAGAACTGCGCTGGAAGGAGATTTGCCAGATCCTCCGCTCTGTATATTCTGTACTCGACCTTTATACCCGTCTCTTTCTCAAATTTTTCAAGAACGGGCATGAACTTTTCCTGCTCCGCGCCTGCCCATGGACCAATGACTGTCAGAGTTTTACCAAAGGATACGACAACCGCAAGAATGAGAAGGATAACAAGAATTTTCCTCATCATCACACCTCCTCGTAAAAAATTCGTTACGTGAAAAAAATATCACAGTTTTTTCCGATTGTCAAGCTCAAAGAATGGGGCTGTTTCGAAAAATCATTGCAGGGAAAAGGATGTGAGATCCGT
>QNAU01000158.1 GCA_003641545.1 Thermotoga sp. | reverse complement strand
CTCCCACACCCTTCGGCTCCCTCGCCTTTCGATCCTCCCCCATTCCCTCCTGATGAGAGGATCTACTCTTCTCGGGAGCTCCTCCGCCGGGAGATGAAATTCCCATATTGAAATTTTAACATACGAATGGTTTAAATATTTTATATTTTCCACTTTTGTTATAAAATAAAGTGCAGTGTATGGTTAATCGTTGAATTCAGGTGATCGTAGTGAGGAAATTAGCGATTCTTTCGATCATTTTGTTCTTTATCGGATACTCGTTCGGATTGACCCTGAGGGTCGGAACCTATGAGAATCCTCCTCTGTCCTTCGAAAAGGATGGGGAAGTCGTTGGGATCTTTCCCGATGTTCTCAATCACATAGCGAAGAGCGAGGGATGGAAATTTGAATACACCTACACCACTCAGGATGAGGCGATCGAGAAGTTGAAATCCGGCGAGTTGGATGTCGTCTTTCCCCTTGGAAAATCGGAAGAGAGGGAAAGATTCTTCAGATTCAACGATGAACCTTTGTTCTACAATTGGGGAGTCGTTTACACCAAATCCGACCTCAACCTGAAAAACTTCCTCGATCTCGAGGGTGAGAGGATCGGAGGGATGAGAACGGACATATACTACGACGATGAAACGTATGGGATAAAATCCCTTCTGAAGAAATTCGGGGTGAAATGTAGTTTCCACGATTACAAGACTTACAGGGAAGTCTTCGAGGCTTTGAGATCCGGCGAGATAGATGTTGGGATCGTGAACAGAACTTTCGGGGATTTTCATTCGAAAGAATACAAGTTGAAAAAAACCGGCTTGATCTTCTCACCGAGGGGACTCTTCTTGATGTTCAACAAAGATAACCCGATCGTGGATGAGATAATCTCGATTCTCGATGATCACATATCCAAATTGAAGAAAAAATCCGATTCTTTCTATTACGCAACGATCGATAAATACATGGCAGGGATGAAAGTTGAGATTCCCGGATGGATTCGGAGGATTCTCATCGGATCGATTTTGATCATAATCGTTCTGATCCTCCTCGTTCTCATCCTCAGAAAACTCGTCCAAGTGAAGACGGCGGAACTTGTGAAAAAGAGAGAGGAAACGCTGAAATTGTACGATAACATCAAGAAAACCGACAAGCTTCTGCAGGATTTCATATCCCTCACGTCGAAGATGATCTTCATGGAGATGGATGAGAGAAAATTCATGGATCAGGTGTTGAACACGGCTCTGAAGTTGATTCCCAAGGCGAGATACGGCAGTGTTTCGGTGTTCGAGGGAGAAAATTGGAGATTCGTAACCGCCTTGGAACACGATGTTGAGAAACTTCGAAAACTGCCTCTCAAGAGATCATACGCCATCGTTCCGGAGAGAACGATCGTGGTTGACAGGATAAACGAGAGAAACAAGAATGTCTTTCCGAAAGATCTTTTCGAGGAATTTCGGAAACTTTCCAAGCCGGTTAAAGAGACGATAATCTCTCCAATAAGGGTGAGTGGTGAGACTGTGGGACTCTTCACGATGGATATTCCGGAGGGTAGCGTTGAAAATTTCGATGATTCCGATGTGGAAACTGCTGAAAATTTCGCGAGAATAGTTTCCGCATTCTACATGATCAGAAAGTATGCCCAGGAATTGCAGGAAAAGAATCGAGAGCTCATCGCGGTGAATGAAGAATTGAAAGCAACGAACGAGGAACTTTCCACAACGAATGAAGAGATAGAGAGACTCTACACCGACCTCGAAAACACCATGAACAAATTCCAAGATTTCATAACACTCATGTCGCAGATGCATATGATGGAATCAAATGAGGAATATTTCCTGAACGAGGTCCTGGACACTGCTTTGGATATCGTTCCAAAGGCAAAATACGGTAGCATCTCACTCTTTGAGGATGGAAGATGGAGATTCGTAGCCTTGAGGGGACACAGGATGGAAGCCTTGAAGGACATACCGCTGAAGAAGGAAGACTCGATAGCCAGCACGCTCGATAGGGCAACGATCGTTCGAGACCTGATGGAATGGAACAGACGGGGAAAACCTCCCGAGGTTTTCAAAGCGTTGAGTGAGGCAACCTTACCGATAAAAAGTTCGATAATCGCACCGCTGAAACTTGAAGATGAAGTCGTTGGTTTCATATCCTTGGATATACCGGAAGATCAGGATGAGGATTTCACAGAAAGGGATGTTGAAATAGTTGATAAGTTTGCCAACATAGTTTTAACTTTCTACACCCTCCGCATTCGAGAGAAGGAACTTAAAGAGAAAACGAAGGAATTGGAGGAATCGTTCGAAAGATTTAGAAAAGCTTTAACAGTTGTAGCCAAGGTAGCGGTCATGGAAATCGAAGAGACGACCTTCTTCAACGAGATGCTGGATTTAGCGTTGGAACTGATCCCGAAGGCGGACTATGGGAGCATTTCCATATTTGAAGGTGATGAATGGAAGTTCGTGGCAACACGGGGACACGATCTGAACATCCTTCAGAAGATACCACTCAAAAGAAGGTATGCAGTCGTTGAGAACAGGGTGAGGATAATCGACAGGATCCTGGAAGAAGACAAGCACACCTTTCCAGAAGATGTGATGAAGATGATGGAAAAAGCGAGCAAACCGATAAAAAGCACCCTCTTAGCTCCCCTCATGATCGGTGAGGAGATTTTCGGATTCTTTGCACTCGACATAGCGGATGGAAAGAACGCCATTTTCTCCGAACATGACGTGGAAATGGTGGACAAATTCGCCAAGATAATCTCAGGATTTCACGTGGTAAGAATGTACCAAAAGAGCCAGGGTAAGTTTTTCAAGAATGTCATCTTAGCTTTGGTGAAGGCTCTCGAAAATTACGACATCTACACCAAAGGTCATTCCGAAAGGGTGGCGGCGTATTCGACTATGTTGGCTGAGAAGATGGGCATGAACAAAAATAACATAAAGATGATATATTGGGCGAGTTTGGTTCACGACATGGGGAAGATATTCGTTCCGAGGAACATACTCAACAAGCCCGGTAAGCTCACGAAGGAAGAATTCGAATACATAAAGGAGCATCCCAAAAAGAGTGCGGAGATACTCATGGAAGTGGAAAGGATGGAGGACGTCGCGAGAATAGTCATGTATCATCACGAGAGATGGGATGGAAAAGGATATCCATATGGATTGAAGGAGAATGATATACCGATAGAGTCGAGAATCATAGCCATCGCGGATAGCTACGATGCCATGATATCTGAAAGACCTTACAGAAGAGCCTTTACCAAAGAGGAAGCCTTGAGGGAAATTGAGAGATGCTCAGGTACCCAGTTCGATCCAGATCTCGCGAGGATCTTCGTCAAGCTGATGAGAAAAAGAAGGTGAATCTCACTCTTCCAAGTTGAACTTCGCAAAGTGTATCAATTCTGCCTCTATGAATCCATCTATTTCCCCATCCATAACCGCATCAACATTCGATTCTTCGTATCCCGTTCTATGATCCTTAACCATGTTGTAGGGGTGAAAGACGTATGATCTTATCTGGTTCCCCCATCCAATCTCTTTCAATTCTCCCTGTATCTTCTCCTTCTCCTTCAACCTCTTCTCCAGTTCCAGTTCGTACAACCTTGCCTTCAGTATCTTCAAAGCGGTTGCCTTGTTCTGATGTTGTGATCTTTCATTTTGGCAACTGACGACTATTCCCGTCGGTATGTGGGTTATTCTGACCGCGGAATCCGTTCTGTTGACATGCTGTCCTCCGTGTCCCGACGCCCTGAACGTTTCTATCTTCAGATCCTCAGGTTTTATCTCTATCTCTATATCCTCATCG
>QNAU01000157.1 GCA_003641545.1 Thermotoga sp. | reverse complement strand
TTGGCTGAAGAGCTTGGAATGAGCAAGGATGAGATAAGAAAGACATACTGGGCTGGACTACTTCATGATATAGGTAAGGTTTTAGTGAGTTCATCCATACTGAACAAACCGGGGAAACTCACCACGGAGGAATTCGATGAAATAAGGAAACACCCCAAATATGGATACGACATTCTCAAAACTTCGGATGCTTTGAAAGACATAGCTGAGATCGTCTATGCACATCATGAGAGGATAGATGGTTCGGGTTATCCCAGGGGGTTGAAAGGAGATGAGATACCTTTTGAAGCCAAGATAATAGCGGTTGTGGATTCCTTCAACGCCATGACCAGTGACAGACCATACAGACCGGCACTGTCTGTCAACACCGCGATGAAAGAACTTATAAGAGGAGCAGGTAGATTGTATGAAGCGAGGATCGTCAGGACTTTCATTCACATGATCGCCAAGATGGAAAACGAAGCGATGGGTTGAAATGTAATCCTTCCTCCCGAGCACCCTTCAAATCTGCATTCTCATTATCTCTCTGAAGGACTCAACTATCCTGTTTCTGACCTCGACAGTCAACCTCAAGGAAATCGCGGCTTTTTCGGCAGCTATTATCACCTCATGGATGTTACTTACCTTTCCTTCCGCAAATTCGTTCGAAAGTTTTTCCGCCTGCTTTTGAAGATCGTTCACGTTGTCGATGGCTTTCTTCAGAAGTTCTTTGAAATTCACATCACCCTTTTTCACCGTTTTCTTAGATCCCGTCTGGGGACCTACCCCCTCCGGTCCCTTGATACCCCCTATTCCTTCATTCAACCTACCATCCTCCTTCTCCCATTCTTCGTGCCTTGACTTCTTCATCATGTTCTACCTATTTGAAGAGCCGAATTTGCCATCATCTTGACCGCGTTGAAAACACTGACATTGGCTTCATATGCTCTTTGAGCGTTGATCAGATCTACCATTTCTCTTAGAACATTCACATTAGGCATTTTAACATATCCATTTTCATCTGCGTCAGGGTGATCAGGGTCGTAAACCAATCTGTATGAATCATCTTCAACTATCTTTGCAACTTTCACTCCTTTTATTTCTTTCCCTTCCATGTATCTTCTTACGTATTCTGCAAAGATCGGTATTTTCCTCCTGTAGGGACCACCTTCTGGGGTTCTGGTGGTTTCAGCGTTGGCTATGTTCGTTGCTATGACATCGATTCTGAACCTCTGAGCAGTCATTCCAGTCGCGCTTATATTCATTATACTAAAAATATCCATCATCTCACACCCCTGAGGACTATGTTGTATCTGTCTATGTTCATACTCATGAGCCTTGATAGGACTTGGTATCTCAAGGTATTCTGAGCGAGGAGATTCATCTCGTAGTCTATATCGACATTGTTCTTATCGTTCGTCAAACTCGTATTCATCTGTCTCATTATCTTTGGTTTTACGACAACTGGAAAATTTGGAATGTGCTTCTTATGGGTGAGTTTTAACTTCAGATCCTTCGATTCCATGGCTTTTCTCAATTCATCTTCAAAGATAAGATCCAGCCTCTTGTATCCCGGGGTTTCCGCATTGGCAATGTTGTGAGCTATCAATTTCTGACGTAGCATGACTGCATCCAAGGCGGACTGAACGATGTAAAAGACGGAATTGAACATCCGACAACCCCCCTGGTAGATTTTTCAACGCATGCGCCTTTTTTTCCTCAGTATCCGATCATTCCAACATGAATCTCAAAATCCTCGATTCCATACCCAGAAAGTCGCGATTCGTTATATCTCTTCTAATAAAATTGATTCTTATTTCCCTGAGAATTTTTGAAGGTATTTTGGAGAGAATCAGGATCCTATCCCCCATGTATACAGCTTCCTTCACATCGTGTGTCACCATCAACATGGTGAATCTCCTCTTTTCCCATATTTCCATTAAATCTTCCATTATCTCCATCTTCACTTTTATGTCCAACGATGTGAATGGTTCATCCAGAATCATGAAATCTGGGTCCACCACCATCGCCCTCGCCAAATTCAACCTCTGTTTCATTCCACCGCTTATCTGGGATGGAAAATGGTCTTCGAAACCGTTCAATTTGACAAGTTCAAGAATGGTCTTTATCTTTCCCTCATCCTCCTCTATCAACCTTAGATTGTCCCGCACGGTTTTCCATGGAATCAACCTGGGTTCCTGGAACACGAACCCGAGTCTTTCGAATCCGATCTCAATCTTTCCTTCGGTTGGCTTCTCAAGGCCAGCTATTATCCTGAGAAATGTGGTTTTTCCACACCCGGATGGTCCGAGTAAAACAACCTTCTCACCTTCTTCAACGGTAAGATTCCAGTGGTGTATGACCTCAAAATTTCCGAAAGACTTGACCAATCCTTCAACCTTCAGAATCACGTTATCACATTCCCCATCTTCTCGTTGTGAGACTCATCAACTTTTTGGCGATTCTTTCGGTTCCTATTCCAAGACCCACCGCCATCAAGGTGATCGCATAAATCCTTGGAACGTCAACGTACTGTCTCGCCCATGATATCATCACACCGAGTCCCCTGTCTCCACAGAGAAATTCCGTAACGAGCACGGTTTTCCAAACGTTCCCAACCGAAACATCCACCACCGCTTTTATGAATGGGATGAGTGAACCGATGTACACGTATTTGAAGACTTTAATTTTTGGAACCCTGTAAACTTTCACCATTTCTAAAAGATCTCTGTCTATACTCCTCACACCCTCAACTATCGTGAAGATGGATATCGGAAGAAGGGAAAGAAAACCTATGAGTACGGGACCTTTCCACCCTATTCCCCACATGAATATGACGAGGGCGAGCCAGGATATGACAGGGACGGATTGAATTATCATAACGGTTGGCCTCAAGAGTTCATAGATTTTATCACTCAACCCCATCACAAAACCTACAGGTAAACCTACGGCGATTATCAATCCGAGTATCATAAATCCCTTGGCGATGGTTGACAACATTGCGGAATATGTCGTTGAATCTCTCAGGATTTCCACGAGTGCGGAGAAGGTTTCCATCGGTGTTGGAAGTATCAAACTCTGGGATAACATCATCGAAAGTATGAGCCAACTCCCGAAAAATATCAACAGTCCCAGAAGAATTCTCATTTTGAGATCCTCTCAGTGTGTCTCAGATAAACCAAGAGGTTGAGAATATCCGATGGTGTCACACCTTGTATCCTCATCGCCTGACCTATGGATCTCGGTCTGATCCTTTTCAACTTCTCCTTAGCCTCCGTGGAAATATTTGGGACGCCGTCATAATCGATGTCATCGGGTATCATCATATCTTCATATTTCTCGAATTTTTCCACATCTTTTCTCATCCTCTCTATGTATCCCCTGTATTTTATCTCTATCTCAACTTCCCGAATGAGTTCCTCATCTTCCATCGGATTCGGATCGAAAGGTGACAAATCTTTATAACTCAACTTTGGCCTTCTCAAAAGTTGTGCCAAAGTTGTGGTTTGAGTTAATTTGCTCTCCCCTTTGGAAATCAACATACGGTTCAAACTATCGGAAGGCTTTATTTTCACCTTTTCGAGCCTTTCGATCTCACATCCGATTCTCCTCTTCAAGTTCAAAACCCTTTCGTGGAACCATTTTGGAATCAAACCAAATGAATATCCGTATTCGCTCAACCTTATGTGGGCGTTGTCATGTCTCAACATTAACCTGTACTCCGCTCTCGACGTGAGCAATCTGTAGGGTTCATCCACACCTCTTGTCACAAGATCGTCCACCATCACCGCAATGTATGCCTGTGATCTTCTCAGGATGAAAGG